>JALTNS010000402.1:0-1978 GCA_027000565.1 Rhizobiaceae bacterium
CGTCCTGAGACGGTAAATTCTTCTGGCGAATCTCCGGGACTCACCCGCAAAGCCACATTGGAACGCAGCTCTTTTTGCAATCGGTCATTGATCTGCCGACTGGTTACCAAACTTCCCTCACGCCCGCCAAAGGGTGAGTCGTTGACGCGGAAGGTCATCGTCAGCGTCGGCTGATCGACATTCACGGGGACCAGTGTGGTGTTGCCATCCACGCTGACAATGATGTCACCTATTTCAATGGGATCCAAACCAACGAGCGCGCAAATGTCACCTGTCTGAACCTCCGGGACTTCTTTGCGAGAAAGGCCCTCAAAGCCCAGGGTTTGAAGGACGCGTTGCCTGGTGCGTTTGCCATTGCGATGAATACTCTCAATGGTCTGCCCGCCTTTGATTGAGCCCGCAAAGACCCGGCCGATCCCGATGCGTCCGACATAGTCCGAATAGTCTAGCGTGGTGATCATCATCTGAAGTTGATCGGGATCGATATTTTCATCCTGCCTGGGCTTTTTGGGAGCAGGCAGATGTTTGATAATCGCTTCAAAAATGCAGCGCATGTCCGTGGTCTGGACATTATCATCCAGTGAAGCCCAGCCTTGTTTAGCGGAACTATAAATATGCGGGAAGTCCAGTGCGTCATCATCAGCGTTCAGATCGACGAGCAGATCAAAGACTTCGTTCATCACTTCGTCAGGTCGTGCGTCAGGCCGGTCGATTTTATTGACGACCACGATGGGCTTAAGGTGATGTTCAAGTGCTTTGGACAGGACAAAGCGGGTCTGAGGCATGGGGCCTTCAAAAGCGTCCAGTAGCAGTAACACACCATCAGCTAGTGCCAGCACGCGTTCGACTTCGCCGCCAAAGTCACTATGGCCGGGGGTGTCCACGAGGTTGATTTTATATTCCTCGCCTGCCTCGGAGGTATATCGGACCGAGCAGTTCTTGCTGAGGATAGTGATCCCGCGTTCACGTTCCAGGTCATTAGAGTCCATGATCAAGCCGTGCCGCCCGCCAGCGAGTTTGTTAAGTTCGCCGTCTCGGAACATGCCCGATTGATGGAGTAACTGATCCACGAGGGTTGTTTTGCCGTGGTCAACGTGAGCGATAATAGCGACATTTCTTATTTGCATAGGGCGGGCATGGTACGTCGAGTTGCTTGTTTTGACAATTATGGCCCTCGGTATTCCATAGACTACTGAATAATTTGAGTTGTGATCCCACAGGTTGCTTTATTGTATGGTGTCGTTTGTCTTAACGTGGTCTAGGTGGGTTGAATTCAGTGAGATAGTGTTGATCCTGTTCGTCAGTACCATCACCAAGGGTGCTTTCAAACTTCTGCAATTTGACGTGGCTGTCTACATATAGATAGTTGGAGCCTGCGGGATAGCGTTGATGGTGGATGTCGTTTTGCCAGAATGGTTGGGCTTTAAACGCTGGGTATCCTTGGTGTTCCAAGATGTTTCCAGTGTCTGCTCGAGTTGACACAACGATTTTTTCACTGGGTTTTAACACATCGTCGCGTCGCTTACTAAAAGCAAACATCCCATTGATGATATAACTGACGATCAATCGGCCCGAGGCGTTGGGCTTGTTGGCAAATGGATCCGCTGGTGAGATCATTACTGTTCGAGAAAATTCAGGCGTAACTTTTTCGAGCATTTCCCACCATTCCTGTTTCGGTGGCAACGGGCTGGTGTAATGATTCCCATGGACCGGGGGATAGTAACTGTTATAGAGATCCGTATAGACTTGCATTCCTATACCAATCTGACGCATATGATTCATGCACACACTGGCTTGAGCGGCTTTTTTTGCCGATGCCAAAGCTGGCAGTAAAATCCCGATCAGCAGAGCAATAATCGAGATAACCACCAAGAGTTCAATGAGTGTAAAATCGTTTCAAGTTTGTTAATAAGTAGATGGATAAAACATAACCAAGAGCTCCCAAACACACGATGCGGCTCAATTCCCAATAGAGAGA
>JALTNS010000402.1:1988-2932 GCA_027000565.1 Rhizobiaceae bacterium
CGGGTGTGTTTTGTTTTTGGGGTGATCAGTGAATAAAAAAAAAATGACAGGCAGCCGGTGAATCACCGTTGCATTGGATTTGAAGATTAGGGGCAGCTTGTGTGTCTTATACCAATCGTCAATGAACTTGTCCTGTTACTTGTGTACGCGGCCTGCTGTTTTAAGCCTCCAAATCGTTTCCGACGCGGTCAAAGTGATACCCGCTGGGTATAACAGGCGGGTGGCGCGCGTGGATTGGATCGTTTTGAGGTATTTAACGCAGTGACAAGGCTCTGAGAAGCTCTTGGTAATCTGATCAGTAGCCGCAGTTGAATACATTGGAGAATGGTCGCGGGAAAATGGTGCAAACCTGCCATGACATGACACAGAACACATCTGTCCTGCGAATGACGGGATAAGGGTGGCGTCGAATCCGGCGTTGAAGATTGATCCCAATCATGCGACAAGTCAACATGATCAGCGAGGAAACCTGATTGTTGCTGTGCCTCAGAGTCGTGTTTAATCGCATGAGCGGTCTGCCAGTGTATAGGCATCGCCAATCCCGTTATCCCAATCAGGATAAGGCTCAAAAATTTTTGAGTGTTAGCGTTTAACGTTGCACGCATCGTGATATACCGGTCGTCAATGAACTTGTCGGGTTGCTTTTGTACGCGACATCATGTTCAGGGCCTCCAAATGGTTTACAACGCGGTCAAAAGGATACCCGTTGGGTATACCTGTGCGAACCAATGGATACGAATAGAGAACTTGAAGTTGATAATGCAATATCAATTGTAATCATCACCAGTCTATTTGGCAAGTGTTGGATTCAAAGGTATGGGCAATTTTAGAGCGTTGGTCATTTATACCGGTCGTCAATGATCTTGTCCGGTTGCTTTTGTACGCGGAAGCTTGTTTTAAGACTCCAAAGCATTTGCAGCGCGGTTAAAAGGATACCCGTTGGG
>JALTNS010000403.1 GCA_027000565.1 Rhizobiaceae bacterium
CCAAGAAATTTTTCGGCAATCAGTCGGCCTGCATAATTTGATAAAACAACTCCATGGCCGGAATAACCGCCAATACTCCAGATACCGGGCTTAACTTCTCTTACAAACGGCATTCGTGGTATTGTGGTGGCAACCGAGCCACCCCACTGATGGGTAATTTTTATGTTTTTCAAGGATGGATATACTGCGCACATCTGGCGGTGGATACCTTTGCCCGCGTCTGACGGATTTCTGCTGCCAAACGGGTTGCGACCACCAAACAATAACCGGTTGTCTGAAGACTTGCGAAAATAACGGACCAGATTGCGTGAATCATCCACCGCTTCACCGTCAGGAATTATTCCGCTATCTTGAGGCAATGGTTCCGTTGCGATGATAAACGACTGAATTGGCATGATGTGGCGTGCTGTCTGCTTTTCAAGGCCTCCGTGATAGCCGTTTACTGCGAGAAGACATTTATCGGCAGTGATAACGCACCGATTTGTCTGTATTTTTATTCTCGAACTCTTCTTGATATTCAGCGCAGAGGTGTTTTCAAAGATATTTGCACCCGAATTTGCGGCGGCTTTTGCCAGTCCGACGAGGTATTTCAGCGGGTGAAAATGACCCGTTCCCTTGTCCTGCGAGCCGCCAAAATAATCATGAGAACCCAGTTTTCCGCTCATTTCCTCTTGATCGAGCCAAATGAGGTCGTGGTAATCATAACGTTCGTTAATTACTTCAATTTCGGCCCGTTTTTTTGCCTCGAATCGCCTTTTGTGCATTGGCGATAATTGACCGCATTTGTATTCGAAATCGAAACCGGCATTTGATGCTAGGTCATGCAAGCTGGCCTTGGCTTTTTCTGCCATTTCCCAAAGCGCCCTGGAACGTTCGAAGCCGTATTGTTTTTCAAGTTCCAGAATATCGCAATGATGGCCTGAGCCAAATTGTCCACCGTTTCGACCAGATGCACCATCGCCCAGTCGGTGGGCCTCGACCAAGACAACATTTGTTCCGGCATTTGCAAGATGAAAAGCTGCAGATAGCCCGGTGAATCCGCCGCCGATAACAACAACATCGCAGTCGCAATCACCATCGAGGGTCGGATATTCCGGGCGCTGGTTTATACTTGTTTCATACCAGCTGAGACCCGGCGATATTGGAGATTGCCACAATTTGTTCATGCAAAAACTTCAGAATGCGGCTCAAACATTGAGCAGCAGAAATTCACGCTCCCAGGGGCTGATGACCTGCATGAAGGTTTCAAACTCGCCGTGTTTGATGGCGGCATAGGTGTTAACAAATTCCGGGCCCAGAATACCTGCCAGACTTTCTTCACTTTCAAACAATGCGACAGCTTCAAGCAGACCGCGTGGTAAATCATTGCTGCCTTCATTGGCAGCAGCATTAACAGGCGACCCCGGCACAATTTGTTGCTCAATTCCCAACAGCCCGCAGGCAAGTGAAGCGGCAAGCGCTAGATAGGGATTGGCATCCGATGATGGCAGACGATTTTCAAGCCGCCGACCGGCCGGATCTGAATTTGGTACTCGCAGGCCTGTGGTGCGATTATCATGTCCCCAAAGCACGTTCACCGGTGCCGAAGTGTTGGTGGTCAAGCGACGGTAGGAATTTACATATGGCGCCATCATCAACAGCGCTTTGGGCAAATAATGCTGCATACCACCGATAAATGCCTGAAAAGCCTCGGAGGGTGAACCATCCGGGTTGGAAAACAGGTTTCCCCCCGTTTCCAGATCGATGACAGATTGATGGATATGCATGGCAGAGCCCGGCTGGCCCTGCATCGGCTTGGCCATGAATGTGGCATATACGCCGTGTTTTAATGCCACTTCGCGAATGGTGCGTTTGAACAAAAAAACCTGATCAGCCAAAGCGATGGGGTTGCCATGGTGAAGGTTAATCTCGAGTTGTGCTGCTCCCTCCTCGTGGATCAGGGTTTCGATTTCCAGCCCTTGGCCTTCCGAAAAATGATATATATCGTCGATCAGCTCATCAAATTCGTTAATGCCGGCAATGGAATATCCCTGCCCTCCGGCAACCGCCCTGCCGGATCGACCGATTGGAGGTTCAAGCCGCAAATCCGGATTTTCATTGGTTTTGACCAGATAAAATTCAATCTCCGGCGCAACCACCGGCTTTAGCCCCTTGTTTGTATAGGCGGCCAATACTTTTTTCAGAACATTGCGGGGGGTATATGAAACTGGCTGGTCATCGCGGTCCACCATATCGCAAATTACCTGCGCGGTGGGGTCGCTTTCCCACGGCACTGCTGAAAGGGTCGACAAATCCGGGATCAGGCGCAAATCGCCATCCTGTGGTGGATATTGAAAGTGATCGGTTTCATCGGGGTATTCGCCGGAAATTGTCTGCATAAACACCGAACCCGGCAGCGCCAGGGTCGAGCGGTCCAGGAATTTCTTTGACGGCATCATTTTCCCGCGCGCTACCCCGGCCATGTCTGGTGTGATACATTCAATATCCTCAATATTGCGAACAGACAGCCAAGCGCGCGCTTGTTCCATGTCTTCGACGCCGCGCGCGTTAGCCAACCAGGAAGGTTCGACGGGCGTAGAGGTTTCGGTTGAAAGCTCGGTTATTTCTGAAATGGTTTTAACGGGCATGAATTTTCAGGCTGATTGTTGCATCATTATTATCATAGGTGATATCGCGCCGGATATCCAATCTCAATTATTGAGTTACAGATGATAACTGGCAGGGAACAATCAAGCCGCACGGGCCAATGGGGTGTTGGAAATCCGGTAGGAAATTGCCTCTGCCAAATGAATGCGACCGATGGTTTCAGTACCATCAAGATCGGCAAGTGTAAGCGCTACTTTTAGAATACGATGATAGGCGCGCGCAGAAAATTTCATATGGTCTGCAGCATCTTGCAACAGTGCTTTTCCGCCGGTGTCGAGTTTGGCAACTTGCTCGATGATGGCTGACGAGGCCGTAGCATTTGTCGTGGTTGAGAGGCCAAGAAGTTCATAACGCCTGTATTGGCGGTCCCGCGCGGCTGCAACCCGCTCCGCAACAACCTCGCTTGGTTCTGATGGAGCTGGCTGAATGAGATCGCGTGCAGATACCGCCGGCACTTCAATCCGCAAATCAATGCGGTCGAGCAGCGGGCCGGAGATTCGCGCCTGATAATCGCTGGCACAGCGATCTCCTCGCCTGCAGGTATGGCCCGGTTCACCGGCCATGCCACACCGGCACGGGTTCATCGCGGCAATCAGCTGAATGCGCGACGGGTAGGAAATCCGGTGATTAACCCTTGCAATCATGGTTTCACCAGCCTCCAGTGGCTGGCGTAGTGAATCAAGGACCTGTGGGGTAAATTCCGGAAACTCGTCCAGAAACAAAACCCCATTATGGGCAAGCGACACTTCACCGGGTCTTGCCTTGAGGCCACCGCCAACGAGCGCCGCCATCGAAGCTGAATGGTGCGGCGCACGAAATGGGCGTGCACTGGATAATTTGCCATCGCTTAATTCGCCGGCAATCGAGGCAATCATCGAGACTTCCAGCAGTTCCCTGGGAGTTAGCGGTGGTAAAATAGAAGGCAAACGCTCCGCCAGCATTGATTTGCCAGACCCTGGCGGGCCGATTAACAGCAAATTATGCCCCCCGGCAGCGGAAATTTCCAAAGCCCGTTTGGCTGTCTCCTGTCCCCTTATATCCGCCATATCCGGTCCACCGGTGGAACGCTTCCGCACAGCTGAGATCGGCCTTGAAAGAACCTGCGTCCCTTTAAAATGATTGGCCAGCCCGATCAGGCTTGCAGGTGCCAAAATGTCCATTTCCGGGTCGGCCCACGCGGCTTCCCCGCCACAGGGTTTTGGGCAAATCAGCCCTTTTGAAAGGGCGTTGGCGCTGATCGCCGCAGGTAATACCCCGGCAACAGCCGCAATAGTGCCATCCAGCGACAATTCACCCAATACCACATAGGTTTCAAGCGCATCTGCCGGAACAGCCCCAAGTGCCGCCATCAATGCCAACGCAATGGGAAGATCGTAATGGCTGCCTTCTTTCGGCAGGTCAGCGGGTGCCAGGTTAACGGTTACTTTTTTGGGCGGCATCGAAAGGCCTGAAGCATGCAGGGCCGCCTGAACCCGTTCGCGGCTTTCAGCCACCGCCTTGTCGGCAAGCCCGACAATATGCATGCCAATCTTGCCCGGCGCGACCATTACCTGAACATCGACACTGACCGCCTCAATGCCCTGAAATGCAACTGTTGTTACCCGCGAAACCAAACTCTTCACTCCCAACCCTGTTACAAGGTGTGGTTGAAGCTTATTTCAATATTCAGTAAAGATCAAGAACAATAAGAGAACAAAACTCGATTGTTATCCTTAACTTCCCCAACTGGTTGTATTTGGTTGCAATTTTAGAACAATCTACGAACGGCTGGATGCAATTTTATCCTCCACCGCATCCCAAAACAGGCTGGCTATATCAGCACCACCAAAATTCTGCACCTCTCGAATACCAGTCGGTGATGTGACGTTAATCTCGGTCATATAGTTGCCGATCACATCAATTCCGACAAACATGAAACCGCGCTTTTTAAGGGATGGCCTAATGCGAGCGCAAATTTCCTCTTCGCGCGCGGTAATGTTGATGGCCTCGGCGCGACCGCCCACATGTATGTTGGAGCGGGCTTCGTTTTCGCCAGGTACCCGGTTTATAGCACCAACCGGTTCGCCATCAATCAGGATGATGCGTTTGTCGCCGGCACGAACATCGGAGAGATAGCGCTGTGCAATAAACGGTTCCGGCCATGTGGTTTCAAACAGTTCAAGCAGGGAAGAGAGATTTTGATCTCCCGGCTGAATACGAAATACGCCCGCACCCCCATTACCATAAAGTGGCTTGATAATTATATCGCCAAATTCATCTTTAAATTTTCGAATTTCATCACCGGATCGGGTGATCAGGGTTTCAGGCATCAGGTCAGGAAACTCGGTGACGAATATTTTTTCCGGCGCGTTTCGAACTTCCGCAGGGTCATTCAATACCAATGTTTTTGGATGAATGCGTTCAAGCAGATGGGTTGCAGTAATATAGCCCATATGAAAAGGCGGGTCCTGCCGCATCAACAGGGCGTCAAATGTCGATAAATCAGTGTCTGAGCCACCGTCCAGCTGGAAATAATCGCCTTCGATATCCTGCACCCGCACGGGTTCAACATTGGCATAAACCAGGCCATCGCGCATCGACAGCCGGTCAACCGTGTAATGGGAGAGACTGTGGCCTCGTTTTTGCGCTTCCAGCATCAGGGCAAATGTACTGTCGCCATTGATTTGGATGGTTGAGATGTGGTCCATCTGAACTGCAATTTTTAAAGCCATGGAATATTCCGGAATATTATTGATGTTTCAATCATATGGTTCAGCTTAGAGACAAATGCAAATGACCCGCCAAACTGTCACCATGCACCCTTGATGTGGCAGGGCCATTTGCCCGGAACCACAGCAACAATATCATAGCGGACAGAAAGCCTTGCGTGGTCGCGCTGGCGCTGCATCCAGCCATCACCGGCATTTTCAATGCGTCTTTGCGCCTGATAACTTACCGCATCTATCGCTTGCGCGACATCCGGACGTGCTTTTACTTCAACCATTGCCACCAGATCCCCTTTGCGGGCAATGAGATCAACTTCACCCTGCTTGGTGCGAAATCGCCTCTCGACAATACGGTAGCCCTTGAAGCGCAACATCCATGCGGCGGCAAACTCAGCTCGCCTTCCGCGTTTTTCGGCACTGATTCGTGCCATCTTGTGGTTGTTTTCGGGGTTTGGCCGATCAATCATCATGTTGTTTCAATTCCAGCGCCCGCTGATATAGGTCGCGTTTGGAACGACCGGTTTGTTCCGCCAGAATTGCTGCCGCCTTACCGATTGGGTTTGCTGCCAAAAGCTCCGTTAATCGACGGTCAATATCTTTACCGCTGACCGATATTTCTCCGATGCCCTCAACCAGCACAACTATTTCGCCCTTTGGCGGTTTGGAACTGGAAAACTCCATCGCCAGTGTGGTGAGGTCATCGCGGTAAAAAGTCTCAAACATCTTGCTGAGCTCCCGGCCGATAGCGGCTTTTCGCTCTCCACCGAATATCGCGACCATATCGCCCAGCGACGCGGCCAGACGTTTTGGGGATTCAAAAAATATCAGCGTGGCATTGATAGCTGCAAATTCGTGCAACCGGCGCTGCCGTGCACCTGGTTTTGTCGGTAAAAATCCGGCGAACAGAAATTGATCATTGGCAAGCCCACTGGCAACAAGTGCCGCCAGCGGAGCAGAAGCGCCAGGTATCGGAATAACCGGAATTCCAGCTTCGATTACCTGGGTCACAAGCCTGAAACCCGGGTCGGAAACCAGTGGCGTTCCGGCATCACTAATAACCGCCACCGGTTGTCCTTCACCAAGCCTGCGCAGCAGTTCTCCGCTGCGCTCGTTGGCATTGTGCTCATTATAGGAAATTTTTCGGGTGGTGATGCCGTATTTTGAAAGCAGTACGACTGAAGTTCTGGTATCTTCGCAGGCAATCAGGGCGCAGCCAGCAAGAGTTTCAAGGGCTCTCAAGGTGATATCGGCAAGGTTGCCTATCGGTGTGGATACCAGATAAAGACCAACCGGCAGGAGGGGGGCGGTAAGCGCCGTATTTCCAACAAGATAAGTCTGGCTGGAACTGCCGGGGGTGGAAGATTTGACCAATATTCACGCCCCCTTGGCAATTATCAGTTAACCATAATATAAAGTTAATATTAACCATTTTTGACAGGCAGCAGGCAAGCCGTCAATATTGTGATTGTTGTAGCGGCCAGCACCCACAGCGGCGGGTAGAAATATCGGGGATATGATTCAATTGTACAACATTTTACAGACGGTACTCAGAATTAAGGTTCTGGTGCTGACAAGTATTTTTTTGGTCTCCTGCCAAGTCGGGTTGCCCGGACAGGGTTCACTTGGAACCCCCGTGCCGGTAGCCGCGAAATTGCCTCCGGCAGATGGCCAGATAATTGGCACCGGCAAAATCAGGGTAGCCATGTTATTACCGCTAACTGCACCTGGAAACGGCGGAAGGATCGGGCTTGAATTGTCCAATGCTGCCCGGCTGGCGATGCAGGATTTTGGTCAAAACTCAATTCAACTGGTGATCAAAGATACCGAAGGCCAGGCGGCCAAAACGCAAGGAGTTGCCTCGCAGGCCATTCGTGAAGGGGCTTCAATAATTTTAGGGCCATTGTTTTCCGGCAGCGTCAGTGCTGCCTCATCGGTAACAATTCCGGCCAATCGCTCTTTGGTGGCTTTTTCATCCGACCCAAGAAGGGCCCGCCGTGGTGTGTATCTGATGTCGTTTTCGCCACAGGCAGATATCGAGCGTTCGCTCAGATTTGCGATTTCGCAAGGTAACACGAAATTTGTCAGCCTGTTGCCGGTCGGCTCCTATGGCACGCTGGCTGAGCTGACCATGAAGGAAGTTCTGTCTAAAAATGGTGCTGAGCTTTTGGCCTTGCAAAAATACGACCGCAGCAATCTGGCAATTGAAACTGCCGTCACAACCATTGCTGCAGCCGCCAACGAGGCAACTGTCATATACATACCGGATGGCGGCAAGGTGCCAAATGCGATTTTGCAGGCCTTGAAGCGGGCGGGTGTAAAAACCGGCACAAAAATGATTCTCGGTTCCGGTCAGTGGGAATCAACCAACCTGGCTGACCGGAATCTCGACCGGGCAGTATACGCCGGTCGCGACCAGCGTCAGTTTGCGCGGTTTGCCGAAAGATACAAATCCGCCTATGGCGCAGAGCCATCATCCACTGCGGGCCTCGCCTATGATGCGGTGAGCATGGTATCAGGCCTTGCGCGGCGTCAGATTGCTGATGCCTTCAGCTTTGCTAATATAGAAAGCCGCAACGGTTATAGCGGGGTCAATGGCATATTCCGCTTTGACAGCACCGGCAAGGCAGATCGGGGTCTTGCTATCTATCAGGTGCAAAGCGGCAAGCCGGTGGTGGTTTCACCGGCACCAACGACCTTTGGTCCGGGGAGTTAGGGCTTAGTCTATTTGCAAGTGTACACACCTGCAGCTTTGGCGTGGCTCCTTAAGGGCGCTTTACGCATCTAGTGCCGGTCAGTTGCTGTTCGGGTTGCACTTAGGATAAAGCGAAGCGCAAAACCCGGACCAAAGGAGCGATACGCAAGAATTGAATAAGCGGACTGAAAAGGCCTGAATATGAACCATGAGCAGATGCCAACCAATGAAAATGAAATTGTTGAGAAAGGTCACAGACGCCTTTCCGGCCCAGAGCTTGAAGATTTGGTCAAAGGCAAGAAATTTACTGGCCTTTACCGACCACCTTTTAAATATATCGTCAGCATTGACGCAGACGGAACGCTTTCTGGTGAGAATAACTTTGGAACTAAGGACAGTGGGCGTTGGTCGATTGACCCATCGACCGGTGAGTTTACCGTTTCCTGGCAAAACTACTGGGACGCAAATACCACATATGGTTATGCCGTCGAAGGAGCAATTCACCTGTTTGATATACAAACCGGAAATTGGCGGACATCGCTGTTAGAAGGGGTTGCCACGATTTGAGGTGATCTGCTTTTTAACAGTGAAGCCGTTTTGTCATCGGAATAGGGCGGTTATCTCAAGCCGCCAGATCGGCAATCACCGCATCGAGTACCAGCCAGCCTTTTGAAGTGGCGCGGAGTTTGTCACCATCCAGCCATTCGACCATGCCGTAGCCAATCAGATCATCAATGCGTTCTGGGTTGAGTTCTTTACCGGCGATTTTTTCATACCGCGCCGGATCAAAACCCTCTCGTAATCGCAATTGATTCAACAGCAGCTCATCCCCCATTTCTTCAAGTGTCAAAAGTTCATTGTTGATCATACCGTGGCCGGTCTTTTCAACCCGCCCGGTCCAGGTCTCGGGATGTTTTTCACACTCGGTGGCACGTTTTCCTTCATTGGTGGTCAGCCGCCCGTGCGCCCCGGCACCAATGCCGACATAATCATCATAACGCCAGTAGACCAGATTATGCCGGCACTCGGCACCTTCTTTTGCATG
Source organism: Rhizobiaceae bacterium (assembly GCA_027000565.1). Lineage (GTDB taxonomy): Bacteria > Pseudomonadota > Alphaproteobacteria > Rhizobiales > Rhizobiaceae > SZUA-100. The sequence continues at coordinate 9,089 of JALTNS010000403.1, forward strand.
ATTGGAAATCTCGTAGGCCGGTAATCCGCGTCCGCTGGTGATTTCTTGTGTTGCCTCATAAAGCAGTGCCGCATGATCATTGCCGGGAGGTATAAGTTTACCGGCCTCCCGCAGGTTCCAAAACGGCGTTTCCTGTTCAATGGTTAATTGATAAAGTGACAGATGATCAGCAGAAAGATCAATAGCCGCGTTTAGTTCGGCTTCCCATTGCTCAATGGTCTGATCCGGTCTTGCATAAATCAGATCAAATGAAAGTCGCGGGAAAGTCTCGCGAGCAAGTTCAATGGCCCTACGCGCTTCTTGCGCGTTGTGCAGTCGACCGAGAAACTTTAGTTGCTCGTCATCAAGCGATTGCACCCCGAGCGATACCCGGTTGACACCGGCGGCGCGATAGCCATTGAAACGTCTCGCTTCAACACTCGAAGGGTTGGCCTCAAGGGTGATTTCCACTTCATCCGGCATGTGCCAGTGGCCGGCTATGGCCTGAAGAATTGTATCGACAGTTTCGGGCAGCATGAGGGACGGGGTGCCACCGCCAAAGAACACGCTTGTGACCGTTCGGTTGGGTGCAAGTGCTGCCATAAAAGCCATTTCTTTCAAATAGGCCTCGACAAATCTTTGTTGATCGACCTTCTTGTGGCGCACATGGCTGTTGAAATCACAATAGGGACATTTGGCAGTACAAAACGGCCAGTGAATATAAATGCCAAATCCCGGATTGGTTGGTGAGGTTCCCACAGCCTAACGTCCCGCCTCACCCAGACAGGCGGTGGCAAATTTGGCAAAGGCCCGTGCCCGATGCGAAAGCGGCTCACCGCCGCCAGGTTTCCAACCGTGTTTTTCTTCGGCACTCATCTCGCCAAAAGTACGGCTTTCACCTTCAGGCTTGAACACCGGATCATAGCCAAAGCCCTGCGTCCCCATAGGTGGCCAAATTAACTCACCGTGCACTTCACCGCGAAAATATTCCGCGTGGCCATCCGGCCAGCACAGGCACAAAGTTGCAACAAACATCGCGCCGCGCTGGTCCGGTTCAAATGCGCCACGTTCCAGCAATTTGTCCTCCACTTTTTGCATTGCATAGGCGAAGTCGCGGGTACCGTCCGCCCGCTCTGCCCAGTCGGCGGTATAAACTCCCGGCGCGCTATCAAGCGCTGTTACACAAAGCCCTGAATCATCGGCCAGTGATGGCAGGCTGGTGGCTGAAGCCGCAGCATAGGCCTTGATATAGGCGTTTTCCTCGAATGTAACGCCGGTTTCTTCGGGTTCTGCCAAGCCAAGGTCGGCTGCCGAACGTGCCGTCAGGCCATAGGGCGCAATTAACTCGCCAATCTCGCGAACCTTGCCTTGATTGTGGCTCGCCACTACCAGATCCTTGCCGGTCAGTTTTCGCAAATTGTTGCTCCATCTAAATTGATAGTTTTTGCAGATCGACCAGTTCGCCAATGCCTTTTTTGGCAAGACCCATCAGTTGCATAAACTCTTCCTCGCTGAATGGGTCTTTTTCTGCTGTACCCTGAATTTCAATAATACCGCCGGAACCTGTCATGATGAAATTGGCGTCGGTTTCGGCAACGCTGTCCTCGGCATAGTCGAGATCGAGCACCGGGCTGCCCTCATATATACCACAAGATACAGCCGCCACATGGTCCAGCAATACCGGTTTCGAAACCATTGAGCGGGCCTCCATCCACGAAATACATTCTTTCAAGGCGACCCACGCGCCGGTAATGGATGCAGTGCGAGTCCCGCCATCCGCTTGAATGACGTCGCAGTCTATTGAAATTTGCCGTTCGCCAAGAGCTTCCATATCAACTGCTGCACGAAGCGCGCGGCCGATCAGCCGTTGAATTTCGACCGTACGTCCCGATTGCTTGCCGGATGATGCCTCACGCCGCATGCGCGAACCGGTTGAGCGCGGTAACATGCCATATTCTGCTGTTACCCAGCCTTTGCCGCCACCACGCAACCAGGGTGGTACCCGCTCTTCAAGGCTTGCGGTGCACAGCACATGGGTATCGCCAAATTTGATCAGGCATGAGCCTTCCGCATGTTTGGAATAGC
>JALTNS010000404.1 GCA_027000565.1 Rhizobiaceae bacterium
ATCGGTCTCATGGGGCATAGGTCAGGTGATGGGATCGCACTGGCGCTGGCTTGGTTATGGCAGTGTTGACGCATTGGTGCAGGAAGCACGGTCTGGCTTGTCCGGACAGGTGCGATTGATGGCGCGGTTTATCCAGAAATCCGGGCTTGTGGCCAAACTGAACAGGCAGGACTGGGCCGGATTTGCCCGTGCCTACAATGGCCCCGGCTACCGAAAGAACCGTTACGATGATAAAATGGCAGCTGCCTTTGCCCGTTATCAAAAAACAGGGGCCAGTTCAGCAGAAATTGACCGGTCCAGTGCTGATGAAGAAATCTTGCGCAAAAAACCCCTGCTTAAATTGCGTTCACGTGGCCGTGCGGTGAAATTATTGCAACAGGTGCTTTCGCAACTCAATGGGCCGTTGGTTGTTGATGGATATTTTGGCCGAAACACAAAGATGGCTGTAAGAAAATTTCAAAAACAAAACAGGCTGATTGAGGATGGTATTGTCGGGGTGGAAACCTGGCGGGAACTTGTTCTGATATTCAAGGGGAATAAATCAGCCGTTGCCAGACCTGCCCAAAGGCCGTTTATGGCTGTAATCGAATATTTTCGTCACCTATTCAGGCTTTGACCCGAATCGCTGCATGTATTATGGCTTGGTAATGAAAAATGTTCAGGAACGTATATTGGAAATCATGAATCTGGCGCCGGTTATCCCGGTACTGGTGATTGATGATGTTGACAGGGCCGTGCCTTTGGCCCGTGCGCTGGTGGCCGGTGGTTTGCCAGCGATCGAGGTAACGCTTCGAACCGCCAATGCGCTTGATTGCATCCGGGCCATCGCGGCAGAAGTGGATGATGCCACGGTTGGTGCCGGCACGGTGTTGAACGGTGCGCAAATGCAATTGGCAATTTCTGCCGGATCTAAATTCCTGGTCAGCCCCGGTGCTACCCAGGAGCTGATTGATGCGTCAAAGCGAACCAATGTGCCTTTTCTGCCCGGTGTTGCCACCGCCAGCGAAGCGATGGGTCTGGCGGAGGAAGGTATAACTTCGGTCAAGTTTTACCCTGCTGAATTTGCCGGTGGTGCCAACTATCTCAAATCGCTGTCATCGCCTCTGCCACACATAACGTTTTGCCCAACGGGCGGGATCAATGCTGCCAATGCGCGCGACTATCTGACACTCAAGAATGTACTATGTGTTGGTGGTTCATGGGTCGCGCCGCAAAATCTGATTGAAAGTCAGGACTGGGCGGGAATAACCGAATTGGCAAAAACGGCAAGCGGGTTATTGAAGTAAATACGGTCACGACCGTTGCAAAAACTCACCGATCCGGTCTATCGCGCGGTTGATATTGTCTTCCGAGTTGGCATAGGACAGGCGAATATACCCCTCTCCAAGAATGCCAAAATCGGGACCGCCGATGGTGGCAACTCCGGCTTCTTCCAATAGGGCTGTTGCCAGCTGCTTTGCTTGCCAACCGGCATTTGAAATATTGGGGAAAGCATAAAATGCTCCCTTGGGCGTGGCGCAACTGATATTGGCAATATTATTCATTCGCGCGACCACCAGTTGTCGGCGTCGATCGAAAGCCGCCATCATGGTGGCGACATCGTCTTGCGGGCCATCGATTGCGGCGATCCCGGCATATTGCGATGGCGCGTTGACACACGACCAGGCATTGACGGCGAGTTTGCGCATGTTGTCAAAAAGATTGTCGGGCCAGATTGACCAGCCCATGCGCCAACCGGTCATAGCCCAGGTTTTTGACCAGCCATTGAGCACAATCAGCCGGTCGCGAATTTCCGGAAAAGTTAGAAGTGAGGTGTGCTTTTCGCCGTCATAGGTCATGGAATCGTAGATTTCGTCAGACAAAACGGCTACCTGTGGATGATTTTCCAGTCCTTTGACCAGTATTTCAATTTCCGCGCGCGGGGTTACGCCGCCGGTCGGATTTGCCGGTGAATTGAGAATGATCAGCCGGGTATTTGAGTTGATCAGCGAGAGGGTCTCATCACCGGAAAAACCAAAACCGTTTTTCTCGCGCACCGGAATGGGTACGGGCGTGGCACCGGTGAATTCGATCATCGAGCGATAGATCGGGAAACCCGGGTCAGGGTACATGATTTCCGCGCCGGGCTCGCCAAACATCAGGATCGCTGCAAACATTGTAACCTTGCCGCCGGGCACAATCACCACCCGCTCGGGTGATATCTCTACCCCGGTCGTTTGCAAGGTCCGCCGAACCACCGCCTCACGCAAGGGCAAAATGCCGGTTGCCGGGGTATAGCCGTGATGGCCGTCTTTTAGCGCCTTGATTGCAGCCTCGACGATATGTTCCGGGGTTGGGAAATCCGGCTGGCCAATACCAAGATTGATAATATCGCGCCCTTCGGCTGATAGTTCCGCGGCACGCGCCAGCACGGTAAAAGCATTTTCTTCGCCGATGCGTTTAAAGCCCGAAATAGTTTTTATCATGATGGTTTCCAGTAGTTGATTTTCACTAATTTGTCTGATCTTGTGAGGAAATTCAAATGCTTCCTGCTTCTCATTTTGAAGGGCTTCGAACATGCATGATCTCGCCAACTGGCAACCCTGCAGTCAGCCACCACAAACAGCCATGAGCGGTCAATATCTGCGTCTTGAGCCGGTTGTTGATGACCACCACTTTGACGATTTGTGGGAAGCCTATTCAGTAGATACAGATGGGAAGATATGGGCCTATTTACCCTATGGGCCGTTTGTAGACAGGCCCGCGTTTCTGGAATTCGCCAATGAAACATATCTTGGCAGAGATCCGATGTTCCATGCTTTAATTGACCTGAAAACGGGCAAAGCAGTTGGTGTTGCCAGCCTGATGCGGATCAATGCCGCCCACGGGGTAATCGAAGTCGGCCATATTTGTCTTGCTCCCATTGCCCAACGCACGCCATTGAGTACAGAAATGCTGTATCTGTTTGGTTGCCGGGTATTTGATGAACTGGGCTATCGCCGGTTTGAATGGAAATGCAATGCCGCCAATGCGCCATCATGTCGGGCGGCAAAACGCTTTGGATTTTCGTTTGAAGGGACTTTCAGGCAGGCCATGGTGGTAAAGGGTGCCAACCGTGATACCGCGTGGTATTCGATCATTGACAGTGAATGGCCATCGCTGAAACTGGCCTTTGAAGCATGGCTTTCGGCCGATAATTTTGATGAAAATGATCAGCAGATGCGGCCATTGGGCGCGATAAAGGAAGCGGAATGAAGGTTTTGGTTATAGGTGCCGCCGGCATGATCGGCCGCAAGCTGGTTGAATCATTGCTGCAGAAGGGAGAGCTTGTCGACAAGCCGATCTCGCAAATTCTCGCGTATGACGTGGTGAAGCCCGAATTTGAAGAAACAGATGGAATTTTCATCAACTGCCGCTCAGGCGATCTTTCTGAACCTGGTGAGGCCGCGGATCTGGTGAACGACAAGCCGGATGTGATTTTCCATCTGGCGGCAATAGTGTCAGGAGAGGCGGAAACCGATTTCGACAAGGGCTACCGGATAAACCTTCAGGCGGTGCAGTATCTGTTTGATGCGATAAGAGCGCAAAACTACCTGCCGCGCGTGGTTTATGCCTCTTCTATTGCGGTGTTTGGCGCGCCATTTGATGACCCGATCAGGGATGACTTTCACCTTACCCCGCTAACATCCTATGGTACCCAAAAAGCGATTGGCGAGTTGTTGCTGGCGGATTATACCAGAAAAGGTATTTTTGATGGCATCGGGTTGCGGTTTCCAACCATTGTTGTGCGGCCGGGGAAACCCAATCTTGCGGCTTCCGGGTTTTTCTCAAACATCATCCGCGAACCGCTGGCCGGAAAAGAAGCGGTGCTGCCGGTATCGCGTGATGTTAAACACTGGATGGCCAGCCCTGATTCGGCTGCCGGATTTTGCATTCATGCTGCAGAAATTGAAGGCGACAAAGTTGGCCCGCGACGCAATCTCACTCTGCCGGGGATAGCGGTTAGCGTTGGAGAAATGATTGAAGCGCTTGGCAGAATTGCCGGTCCGGAGGCTGTTGCGCTGATCCGCGAGGAGCCCGATGAGGCGATCAATGTGATTGTTAGCAACTGGCCCAGGGAATTTGATGCAGCACGGGCGATTTCCCTTGGATTCAGGTGCGAGACCAGCTTTGATGATATCATTCAGGCGCATATAAAAGACACCCGGGGCGAAATTTAGCGTTCCGCTTGCAGTGTTGTTGATTATGTGTAATTGGCGCGCGACAAACACTAACGCAGTTGCTAGTCTGATTTTGCAATGCAATCCCACGGTTGCTGATGCAGGTGCGGCTGATGCTCACCAGAACCTGAAGGTACGCCGCACATGTCTGAGGACAGAAAAGACATTCACAATTCGGACACGCCGGAATTGTGCCGCTCTTGTGAAGCCCGGCACCGTGGAATATGTGGCGCGCTGAGTCCTGATCAACTGATTACGTTGAATCGGGTAGCCAATCGCAAAGAATTCGCAGCCGGAACCGAGTTGGTTGGTGACAGTGAAGAGATCCACAACTACTCAAACGTTCTTTCAGGTGTCGTTAAACTCACAAAAACCATGATTGACGGACGTGAGCAAATTGTTGGATTGCAGTTTGCGCCAGATTTTCTCGGACGGCCCTTTCATAAGGAAAGCCACGTCAGTGCCGAAGCTGCATCGAATGTCAATCTGTGTTTGTTCCCGAAAACCACCATTGAGAGGATGTTGAACGAATCTTCAAATCTAAAACAAAAGATGTTGGAGCAGACGCTAAGCGAACTTGATGAAGCGCGTGAATGGATGTTGACTCTTGGCCGCAAAACGGCGGGAGAAAAAGTCGCCAGTTTTGTTTTGATGATTGCCCGCCATATTGATCCGGAAGCGGAACTGGATAACAGCAAGCCGGTAAGCTTTGATTTGCCATTAACTCGCGCCGACATGGCGGATTTTCTCGGACTGACGATTGAAACTGTAAGCCGTCAGCTAACTAAACTGCGCAAGGCCGGAGTTGTGGAAATTGAACACAACCGGCATTTTAGTATTCCCGACATGGAGCGATTGGATCGGTTTTCCGGAAGTTGATTAGACTGTTTCACGTTTATACGGAAACAGTCTGGCCGCAAGGGCGGCCCGTTGCTTGTGCGCCGCCCCCGCGGAGGCCGTGCGCAGCACGAATGGCCGTGAGCGAATTAATACGAGAGTGATTCCATCAAATGATGAAGCGCTCCAGAACAGCTTAAACCTTCGGCACACTCCCTTCGAGAATTGATCTGTACAGCGATTGATCAATATTCCCGCCACTTAAAATTACGCCGATACGTTTACCTTTCATCACTTCCTTTTCCTGGATCAATGCGGCAAGGCTTGCCGCACCAGCGCCTTCGGCAAGGTTGTGAGTGTCGGAATAATAGATACGCACCGCATTCGCGATTTCTTCGTCGCTGACCTGCACGATGCGTTCAGTGCCTCTTAGAATAACTTCCAATGCAGCCGTATCCGGTACCCGCACAGCCATGCCATCGGCGAAAGTTCGGGCTGAATTGGTTGAAACTGCATGGCCTTGCAAAAATGAAAGTGCATAAGAATTGGCCTCAGTTGAAACCACACCTACAATTCTGGTTTTTAGTCCGAGCAAATTGCGTTGGGTGATGAGCGAACATATTCCTGAACCAAGACCAATGGGCACATAAACCGTGTCCAGTGGTTCACCATCCTTGTTGGCTGCATCGAACAGTTCGCGCCCATAGGTCGAGACACCCATGGCCAGCTCTGGCAAAAATGACGGCATCATTTCAATATTACGTTCAGCAGCAATTGAACGCGCGATACCCGCTGCCTCATCAAAATCAACACCCGCTTCTATCAGCTCTGCCCCTTGTGCCCGCATAGCGGCATTTTTCTCAATACTGTTGCCAGCCGGCACGACAATAGTGACGTGGATGCCCTCGCGTTTCCCAGCTGTTGCCAGGCTCTGTCCGTGATTGCCTCTCGTGGCTGAAATAATACCGGCAAGGTGTCCGGCATTGTTGCGCAATCGCATATAGACAAGTCCGCCGCGCACTTTGAACGCGCCGGTCGGTGTGTGGTTTTCGTGTTTAACCCAGATGTCGCAGCCGGTGCGTTTTGCCAGCAGCGGCCATTGATGCTGCAGGGTTGGCTGCATCGACTGATAGACAATTTCGGCTGCTTGCTGAAACTGTTGCTCTGAAAATAATTCGGACATCCCTTTGAAAAGGGCTGGTTGAAATTTCAACCAGCCCTGCCTTTGTTGGTTATTCCATTGTGGGGATGGAGAAATCCGCACCTTCCTTGATCCCGGAAGGCCAGCGCGATGTGACCGTTTTGGTCCGGGTATAAAACCGGAACGCATCCGGTCCGTGCTGATTGAGGTCGCCAAATCCCGAACGTTTCCAGCCGCCAAAGGTGTAATAGGCCAGCGGAACCGGAATTGGCACATTAACGCCAACCATGCCGACATTAATACGGCTGGCAAAATCGCGCGCTGTATCACCATCGCGGGTAAACATCGCAACACCGTTGCCGTATTCATGGGTCATGGCAAGATCAAGCGCTTCTTCGTAATCGTTGGTGCGGGCGATTGAGAGCACCGGTCCGAAAATTTCCTGTTTGTAAATTTCCATGTCCTTGGTGACATTGTCGAACAGGCAGCCACCGATGAAATAGCCGTCTTCGTAACCCTGCATGGAGAAATCGCGGCCATCGACCACAAGTTTTGCGCCTTCTTCCACGCCCTTGTCGACAAACCCCTTGACCCGGGCGAGAGCTTCCCTGGTTACAAGTGGGCCGAAATCGGCATCATCACCGGCGGTATATGGTGCGATTTTGAGGGTCTCAACCCGTGGGGTCAGCATATCAACAAGCCTGTCGGCGGTTTCCTTGCCGACAGGAACTGCCACTGAAATCGCCATGCAGCGCTCACCGGCAGCGCCGTAGCCGGAGCCGATCAATGCATCAACAACCTGCTCCATATCGGCATCCGGCATGATGATCATGTGGTTTTTTGCACCACCAAAACACTGAACTCGCTTGCCGTTTTTACAGCCGCGCGCATAAACGTATTCAGCAATCGCGGTGGAGCCGACAAATCCGACACCGGCAATATCAGGGTGGTCAAGAATGCCGTCTACAGCCTCCTTGTCGCCATTGATGACATTAAGAATTCCAGGAGGAGCTCCGGCTTCAAGCATCAGTTCGGCCAGCATCAGGGGTACAGACGGATCACGCTCGGAGGGTTTGAGCACAAATGCATTGCCACAGGCGATGGCCGGGCAGAATTTCCACATTGGGATCATCGCTGGAAAATTGAATGGGGTAATACCGGCCGCAACACCGACCGGCTGGCGAACAGAATACATGTCGATACCGGGGCCAGCGCCTTCAGAATATTCGCCCTTCAACATTTGGGCAGCACCAATGCAGAATTCCGCCACCTCAAGGCCGCGAATAATATCGCCTTTGGCATCAGGAATGGTTTTGCCATGCTCACGGGACAGGGCTTCGGCGAGCTTGTCCATGTCACGGTGCAAAAGATCAACAAACTTCATCATCACACGGCCGCGTTTTTGCGGGTTTGTGGCGCCCCAGGCAGGCTGGGCCTGTTTGGCATTGGCGATGGCCGCATTTAGCTCGTCAGCATTGGCCAGCGGCACTTTTTTTTCCACCTCGCCGATGGCCGGATTGTAAATGTCGGCAAACCGGCCGGATGTGCCGTTGACCCGTTCCCCACCTATAAAGTGATAAAGTTCCTGCATAATTTTCTCCGCGATGATAATCTTGACCAAACGGTCATAGACCGAAATGTTTCTGTTGAGAAGCCATTATCATCGATTGATGACGCCGGTGCAGTACCAATTCTATCGGGCTGAAAGTGCCAGATAGCGCGAATATCAGCCAACGTCATTGGCCAGATCGCAGTGCGATTGTCTGGGCCGGATGCCGAATATCAAGCTCAGGAGTTTTGACTTTGCTGCGGATCGCTGTTTACCTTTTGAATCAAAGGAATTATGTGGTCCATCTCGAATGCGATGTGACGGCGAAGGCCCTCAAAAAAGCCGCGCAACATGTAGCCGGTAGCTTCCGGATTTCGTTGGTTGCCACCTTTTGCCCAATCCAGCAATACGTCGGTGAGTTCCTGCGAATAACTTTCATCTTCCCAATGTTCGTAGCGTAACCGCTCCATACTGGCATCCAAAGCCGGATCGGCCTTCTTGATTTTGTCTAGTATTGGAAAAAGTTGCTTTTCCTCGAAATCATGAGCCGATTTTACCGCCGGATAAAGCGCCCTGGCGGTTTGTAGACAAATTTGGGGTTCGACGGAATCAGGGAGCGAGTCTGCGATGTCCTCGAGGGATTTGCATAATTCAAGTTGTTCGCTGCGATGTTGATTCATGCCAGCGATCAATTTTGTTAAATCCTCCGCCGATTGCGATGAAGTGTTGTTTTTTGAGGTCATTATTAACAGCTTATCTTGCGATTTATTGTGTCGACTAAAGTTTAAGGTGTAAGAGTCATATCGCATTGATCCAGATCAAAGCCAGCCCGGGACGGGGATGCAAAACACGATTAAAATTATTGCTGGTTTACACAGAATCAGACAGGGAAATTGATCTAGATCAAAGATTAACATTGTGCACCTGTCTACAGCGTGTCATATGCGGATTTTTGAATGTGAATAACGAGACTGGTTCGACAATTAGGGGGAACCGATGAAATATTTAACTGAAACACTGGTATTGGGAATCGGTGCGCTGCTGGCATTGATGGGTGCCGCTTTTGCGCAAGACAATCTTTTCCAGGCCCATTCGTGGGTTCTGTTTTTTGTTTTGCTGGGTGCGACAATCATAATGATGCGCAAGGTTGAAGTTGTTCCTGCCGGCACTCCCGCGCCTGATACATCGGGTTATATGGATGATGTTATCCGTTACGGGGTGATTGCAACCCTGTTTTGGGGCATTGTCGGGTTTCTGGTCGGAGTGTTGATTGCTACTCAATTGGCGTTTCCGCAGTTTAATTTCGAACCGTGGTTTAATTTTGGTCGCGTGCGACCACTTCATACTTCAGCGGTGATATTTGCATTCGGTGGCAATGCGTTGATTGCCACCAGTTTTTATGTGGTCCAGCGTACATCGCGGGCCCGCCTGTTTGGTGGGAACCTCGCATGGTTTGTGTTCTGGGGTTATCAGCTGTTTATCGTTATGGCGGCAACCGGTTATCTGCTTGGGGCAACCCAGTCGCGTGAATATGCCGAACCCGAATGGTATGTTGATATCTGGCTCACTTTGGTCTGGGTTGCATACCTGATTGTGTTCCTTGGGACCATCGTTCGGCGGAAAGAGCCGCATATTTATGTCGCCAACTGGTTCTTTCTGTCGTTTATCATTACCGTTGCGATGTTGCACATCGTCAACAATCTGGCGATACCAACAACGCTTCTCAGTGCCAAGAGTGTATCGCTGTTTTCCGGTGTACAGGACGCTTTGACTCAATGGTGGTACGGCCACAATGCGGTTGGCTTCTTCCTGACCGCGGGTTTCCTCGGGATGATGTATTATTTTGTGCCGAAGCAGATTCAGCGCCCGGTTTACTCCTATCGATTATCGATCGTTCACTTCTGGGGTCTGATATTCCTCTATATCTGGGCTGGTCCTCACCACCTGCTTTATACGGCTTTGCCTGATTGGGCGCAGACCCTTGGCATGGTGTTCTCGATCATGTTGTGGATGCCTTCATGGGGCGGCATGATCAACGGTTTGATGACCCTTTCGGGGGCCTGGGACAAGTTGAGAACCGATCCGATTATTCGCATGATGATGATTTCGATTGCCTTCTACGGTATGTCGACCTTCGAAGGGCCGTTGATGGCCATTAAATCGGTCAATTCGTTGTCACATTATACCGACTGGACTATCGGGCATGTGCATTCCGGTGCGCTTGGCTGGAACGGTATGATCACATTTGCTTCAATCTATTATCTGGTGCCTAAATTGTGGAATCGTGAAAAACTGTACTCGCAGCGCATGGTCAACTGGCATCTATGGCTGGCAACCCTTGGCATCGTGGTCTATGCGTCGGTAATGTGGGTTTCGGGCATCACACAGGGTTTGATGTGGCGTGAATATGATGATCAGGGTTATCTGGTTTATTCTTTCGCTGAAACTGTGGCTGCATTGCATCCCTACTACGTACTTCGAACACTCGGCGGTGTGCTCTATTTGAGCGGCGCGCTGGTGATGATCTACAACATCTACAAAACCATTCGTGGTGATGTTCGGGAAGAGGCGCCGATGGGTGCCCCGGCCCAGACAGTAGCTGCAGAGTGAGGAGCAAATAATGTCATTACTCGACAAACACGGGATAATTGAACGCAGTCCGACGCTGTTGTTTGTTTTCTCACTTATCGTTGTAACCATTGGTGGTATTGTGGAAATTGCACCACTGTTTTATCTGCAAAACACCATCGAGAAAGTGGAGGGCATGCGTCCCTATACACCACTGGAACTGGCGGGCCGCAATATCTACATTCGCGAAGGGTGTTATGTGTGCCACAGTCAGATGATCAGACCGTTTCGCGACGAAGTGGAGCGTTATGGAAATTATTCGCTGGCCGCAGAAAGCATGTATGACCATCCGTTCCAGTGGGGGTCGAAGCGAACCGGGCCCGATTTGGCCCGGGTTGGTGGACGATATTCCGATGAATGGCATGTCAGCCATCTGAGCAATCCCCAACAGGTGGTGCCTGAATCTATTATGCCCTCCTATGCGTTTTTGAAAACGGCACCGCTGGAAATTAAAACCATTGAAAGCACCTTAAAGGCCAACCGCACGGTCGGTGTGCCTTACAGTGATGATATGATTGCAAATGCGGTGAAGGATCTAAAGGCTCAGGTCGACCCTGATTCAGATGATGCGGAAGGCTTGATCGAGCGTTACGGCGAAAAGGTCAGTGTCCGCTCGTTTGACGGCGAAAACAAGGTGATCAGCGAAATGGATGCATTGGTGGCCTATCTGCAAATGCTGGGTACGCTGGTTGATATGAACGC
>JALTNS010000405.1 GCA_027000565.1 Rhizobiaceae bacterium
CTACCGAGGCTGTAGGCAGCGCTGTTTTCGACAATCAGATTATTGCGGATTTGCGGCTTCGTCGTCACGGATGAAGCAACATCAATGCCACCGGCATAATCGCCCCATTGGCCACTGTTGCCACGAATCAAATTATGCTCAATGACCGTACCGGCAGGCACATTATTAACCAGAATACCCGCGCCATTTTGATTGTTGAGGATGCGGTTATTGCTGAGGTTGACAGCCCCCGTCTGGAATGAACTGCCCAGTCGCACGCCATTGCTCAGCGTGCCTTCGATCAGGCTGTTGTTCAGCGTCAGCGAAGCATTGGAATCGACCAGTACGCCCAGATCAAAACCGCGCAGGCTCAGATACTGCCGACCAATTTCCCGCAGAAAATGCGCAATCACAATTGGCAAACGGTGAGCACTGGCGGAAAAACCGCCCTGCCGCTGACCTATATGCTGTATGGCAAATCAAACGGCACAGACGCCGAAAGCAATTACAAGTTCAAGGGAGGTCTTGAAGGTGTGGGCGTGGTTGCAGGCAACGAGGGACCATTCAAGGATGGTCTATTGGTTCGCGACACAAACGGCGACGGTAAACTGGATACCAAAACCGATATGGTTGTTGGCGGGATCAATATCTCGGCACCCGATGGCGCAAAGGGCCAAACGCTTCAAAGCATGATGAAGGATGGCAAGATGATGTTGTCGATAGATACCGAAAAAATGGCACCAAAACCTGGCAAACGCTGGGGCGGGTCAATGATGTTGTTAAGCTTCAAAGCTGGCAACAAACCCGGGAAATACCGCGCCACCACCACGCTGCTGAAAAAAGCTGGCGATATGATGAGCGGTGAAGGCGCGTCTTATACCTATACAATTGTTGCCAAATAAAATTGGTATTTAAGTTATGCAGGTTTCCCGGGAGCTGGTTCCGGGAAATCACTCCAGTATTTCAAATCGATATCTCGAAGTTGATTACGTCACTCAATGAGTGAACAAAAAAGCCAAAGACCGGTACTAAATTGTGACCAATTGCACAGGCGTGAAATTCAAGTGCAGCTATATCTCAGTTGCGCCAGTTTTTGGTTCGGCTCGAACAAACAGCACCTCCATTTCAAAGGTCGGTATTTACCAAAGGGCACTTCAATAATTGGCACGGGGCGAAAGATACGTTTTTGGGAGAAACCACATGCCAGTCATCATATATGCCGATACCCCTGCACGCTTGCGAAATTTGAAACAAATCACCAGCCGCCTGTTTTCCAACGGCGTGCGTTATCAAGCCTTGAAAGATGCCAACCAGCATCTGGTTACACTTCAAACGGGCCCCCACATAACCGTTAAGATTCAGGGCCTGATCAAGTTGCTAGAATTCAACAACCCCAAACAACATTTTGCCTCGGTCGTAGCTTCAGTGGCGCTCGTCATAGAAAAGCTGAATTGGCAGACCCATACAGCCAAGATTGGCGATATTTTGCAAGCCATCGAAGGCTCCTCTTATGTACTGATCCACCATAGTGGAAGCGGGTTTGCCGTCACCCGTTTTCGCCCGCACCCCCATCCCCATTTACGCGGAAAGGGATTTATCATCGCCACAGGCAGCGGCTTGCCTGCCGGCGGAGTTGTGAGGGTCGGCAGTGGAAACCTGCTCTATTCAAAACTATATGGTCACGCCGGACGCCGAACAATGAAAGCCGGAGGTGATGCGCTGATAAACGGGATCATAAATTTAGGATTCAATGTTCACGTGGTTGGCCCGATCGTCACCAAACTATTGGGAGCCACTGGATTGATTACCGGAGCAGAGGCCGGTACGCTATTGCGCACCTTCAGTCTAGCACGCAAAACTGCACCGGCAATAACCTCGAAAAATGATTAACGCCCCTTACCCCTCGGTCAGTGGTGTAATCTCGATTTCAACCCGGCGATTGGAAGCTTTGCCGACAGCGGTGGCATTGCTGGCAATCGGTCGGGTTTCGCCATATCCGACCACATAATAACGCCGGGAATCAGAACCCTGCTGGATCAGATACCGCGCCACAGACAAGGCGCGCTGTTCCGACAAATCCTGATTGAACGCATCGCTGCCGTCGCTGTCCGTATGACCATATACGTTCACAATGGTGCGGTTATATTCTTTCAATACCAGTGATACCGAATTCAATACGTTATAAAATTCGGGCTTGACCGAGCTTTGCCCGCTGGCAAATGTTATGTTGCTTGGCATATTGAGCTTGATGATATCACCGTCGCGAGTAACGCTTACGCCGGAGCCGCGCAATTGCTCGCGCAAACGGGCCTCCTGTTTGTCCATGTAAACACCGATACCACCGCCGGTCAGCGCTCCGATGCCTGCGCCGATGAGAATGGAGTTTCGTTTGTTGGCACCGGTTGCATTGCCGACAATCAATCCGCCAAGCGCACCCAGTGCGGCCCCGGCGCCTGCACCAATCGCGGTGTTCGAAACTTTTCGCTGCCCGGTATAAGGATCAGTCGTACAGGCAGATATGGTGAAGGTGACAGCAACGGCAAGGGCAATCTTTTTTATTGGTAAAATCATGAATCAAACTCTTTGCGACAGGATTATTCGTGTTCAACACCTTCTGGAGATGTGAACTTGTTATTACTGTGACCAATGCTAACAGTATCAAAAATAAATTTCCAGTTTCCCGTGCGACAGCCCAAATTTCGGATCAAGATCAATGCGCAATAACACCCGTTACAACATGCAACCGAAATCCTCTCACCATATCAACGGCGCGTATGTTGAGGATATTGATGGCGCGGCAATCGAGAACCATTATGCTGCCACCGGCGAAATCATCGCCACGGTTCATTCAGCAACGCCGGCAATCATTGACCAGGCGATTACTGCCGCGCATAACGCCCAGGCTGAGTGGGCTGCCCGACCGGGTATTGAACGCGGGCGGATTCTATTGCGTGCCGCAGAACTGTTACGTCAACGCAACGACGAAATTGCCCGCATTGAAACCCATGATACCGGAAAAGCATTGCAGGAAACGCTTTATGTTGATGCGGTATCAGCGGCAGATAATTTTGAGTATTTTGGCCATATAGCTGCAACCATGGTTGGCGAGAATATTCCGCTGGGCGAAAGTTTTGCCCTCACCCGGCTCGAGGCGGTTGGTGTATGTGCCGCAATTGGTGCGTGGAACTACCCTGTTCAGGTCGCCTCTTGGAAAGCCGCACCAGCGCTGGCCTGTGGCAATGCCATGGTGTTCAAGCCTTCTGAAATGACTCCGTTGTCAGCATTGATACTGGCCGAAATTTTGTCCGAGGCCGGCCTGCCGGATGGATTGTTCAATGTCATTCAGGGCAAAGGTGATGTCGGCGCTGCACTCACGGCCCACCCCCTCGTTGACAAGGTATCGCTTACCGGCTCCGTGCCGACCGGCAGCAAGGTCATGGCCGGTGCGGCCGAAAGCCTGAAACTGGTAACATTGGAACTTGGTGGAAAATCACCACTGATCATCTTTGATGATGCGGATGTGGAAAATGCCGTATCAGGCGCACTGTTGGGGAATTTCTATTCAACCGGCCAGGTCTGCTCCAACGGTACAAGGGTGTTTGTCCAGTCCGGTATTCGGGAAACATTTACCCGCCGGTTGATCGAGCGCACAGCAGCAATCAAACTCGGCGACCCGATGGATGAAGATACCCAGATGGGGCCGATGATATCGGCCAGCCAGCGCGACATCGCCCTGTCCTATATTGAAAAAGGCAAATCCGAAGGCGCAAATCTGCTGTTTGGTGGCAATGCGGTGAAAATGCAGGGGTTGGAAAACGGCCACTTCATCGAGCCAACTATTTTTGATGGTGTTACAGATACAATGACCATCGCACGTGAGGAAATTTTTGGCCCGGTGTTGTCAATCCTTGAATTCAATAATGAAGAGGAGGTTATCAGCAGAGCCAATGATACGGATTTTGGCCTTTCAGCCGGTGTTTTCACCCGCGATATTGCCCGTGCCCACCGGGTGGTCGAAAAAATGCAGGCAGGCACCTGCTGGATCAACAATTATAACATCACACCGGTTGGTGTACCATTTGGCGGAGTCAAACGCTCCGGCATGGGACGGGAAAACGCCAAAGCGGCGATTGAGCACTATTCGCAAATCAAGTCGATCTATGTGGAAATGGGCGATGTTGATGCGCCGTATTAACTTTAATCAAGGCAACAAAATCGTCGATCCGGTGGTTTTACGCGCCTCCAGATCGCGGTGTGCCTGGGCCGTCTCTGACAACGGATAGCGCTGATTGATGTTGATTTTTACATCTCCCGAGGCCACCACATCAAACAGATCATTGGCACAGGCAACCAGTTCCTCACGCGTCGCGGTATAGGCCATCAATGTCGGACGGGTGAGATAAAGCGAGCCTTTTTGTGACAGGATTGCCGGTTCAAACGCCGGAACCGGACCCGATGCATTGCCAAAACTGACCATCATGCCGCGCAAGCTCAAACAATCGAGCGAGCCTTCAAAGGTATCCTTGCCAATCGAATCATAGACAACCGGCACCCCTTTGCCATTGGTAATCTGGCGCACCCGCTCGGTGAAATCCTCATCGTTGTAAAGAATAGTGTGGTCACAACCATGGGCACGGGCAAGAGCTGCTTTTTCTTCACTGCCAACGGTGCCGATTACAGTCACCCCGAGCGATTTTGCCCACTGGCTCAAGATAAGCCCGACCCCACCTGCGGCTGCATGCAGCAGAATTGTTTCACCCGGGCTGACCCGGTAAGTGCCGCGAATGAGATATTGTGCTGTCATCCCCTGCAACATCATCGCCGCTGCAGTTTCATCATCAATTGCTGCAGGAATACCCACAAGACCGGCTGCTGGCATAACCCGCAATTCAGCATAGGCACCAATTGGCATTCCGGCATAGGCAACCCGGTCCCCCACCGCAACTTCGCTCACCCCCTCGCCAATAGCTTCAACAATACCGGTGCCTTCCATACCAATGATGGCAGGCAATTGGGGTACAGGATAAAGACCGGTGCGGTGATAGACATCAATATAGTTGAGGCCAATCGCCGATTGCCGCACCAATGCCTCCCCTGCCCCCGGCGTACCAACGTCAACATCCCCGTAAACCAGTTTTTCAGGGCCACCATGTTCGTTTATCAATATTGCCTTGGTCACTGGGCCACTCCTTCATTTCCAGGTTTTGCGTCTTGACTGAACAGATAAAACAGAACTGCCACAATCGTTAAAATTCCATAGAACCAGAATAGGTTTTGAAATCCTGCCGCCGGATTGCCGACGACAACCGACCCTTCAAAAACATAGCCCGACAATAATTGTATCGTTGCCGAACCGCCAATTGAAAAAAAGTTCATCAATGTCACGCCACGACCAAGCAAATGTGCCGGGTAAAAGGCCCGCGCATGGGCCATCATAACCGCATAGCTCAATCCCAACATGCAAACCGCAATGAACAACCCTGTCGACAGGGCAACGCTGGACGATGGATAATACGCCAGTGTAAGGACAGAAACGCCCATAATCAGATTACCGGTAAAAATTACCCATTTTCGTGAGTTAAATATTGTGTCCAGTGGGCCATAGAGAATACTGCCAAATATCATGGCAATGGCAATCCAGAACGTGATGTTGCCAATTCCGATCGTGTCAAGACCATAAACCTCGCCGAAATATGGCCCGGCCCACAGACCGCGCAATCCTACAGGCAATGAATAGGCCACCATCATCATCGGAATAATCGCCCATAATTTACGGATTTTGATCAGATCAAAATAGCTGCCTTTTGATGATGAGTGCCCGGCAACTTTTTCCGGATCGTGCACCAGCAGCAAAATTGCTGCGGCAATCGCCAGTGTAAAAATTGCCAGCCCCGCCATGACCAACCGCCAGTTATAAATTTCCGCCAGCCATGCCAATGGGCTGGATCCGACCAGATTGCCAGAACTGCCAATGGCAATGAACCAGGAAATCAGAACCGCAAACCGGGCTGCAGAATAATTTCTGGCAAAAATAAAGACACTCGCCATTAATACTGGCGCGCACCCGATACCAATCAGCCCCATGGCAAGCATTATCATCCAGCCAGAGCTGGCAATAGAAAACAAAAAGGCTCCACCACCGGCAAATAAACCAAACAGGAAACCGGCAGTTATACGGGGGCCAAATCGATCCAGCATTGGCCCGACGGCAAATTGAGCCAGTGCAAAGGTCAAAAACCATGCCCCGAGGGCGTTGCTCAGTTCACCTGGAGACATGGCCAGTTCACTTGAAAGTACAGGGGAAAGCACCGCCAGAAACGAGCGGTAAAACTGGCTCATTACATAGGATAATCCAAGTGCTAACAGTCCGGCCATTATTCAATCCTGAAAACATCAACATACCCCCTTAGACCTGTTTGGAATGAAGAGACAGCAGTTTTTATAAAACCGGTTGGAAACGACGAAATATTAACTGAAGTGGATTAGAGTTGCCAAACTGGGGAAAATATCAGGGGCAGATATGTTTGATAACGGGGCTAACACTGCGGAAAAATCCGTAGGTTTTTCAAGAACAAATACACCACCAACAGACAACTCAGCTGTAGCTGGAAGCGCAGCAACAAACAATGTACGTTCCGCTGAATTCAAATCAGACAGCACTCAATCTTCGCTCGGCCGGTCGGCCAACCCGTTGCCGAACCAGATTGCACCCGCACCACGACAGGCAACGGGCGCGCCGCTGGAAACAAAGCCTCAAACCCGGGAACCTCAAACCCCGACCGCTGGCAATGCAGCACAGGGGTTACAAAAAACCGCCTCTATAACCAATCTCACCCCGATGTCTGATAGTGACAGGCGCGATGCAAACCAGACGCGAAATCGTGCCATGGGTTATGTCGTTTCCTGCGATGGCGCACGCGTGGTCATTCACACGGTTGCAGACCATGTGACAGAAGATGAAAACACCCAGTGGGCAATTGGTCGCCTGATATCCATCAATATGGGCAAAAGCCGCATTGTCGGGCTGATTTACAAACTGGAATCCTCCAGCGGCAGCTGGAATGCAGACCAGGATAATACAATCATTGTGCGTGCTGAACTGCAGGGCGAAGTATTGGACGGTGATGAACATTCCGGCCCGGTTTTCAGAAAAGGGATTTCCAATTATCCCCATGCGGGCGCCATTGCCCACCGGATCAGGGTTACTGACCTCAAGATAATCTATGAAAAAGACGAACAGAATTGCGCCTGTATTGGCACCTTGTCCCAGGACGCAGCCGTATCGGCAATGGTGAATGTTGAAGACATGATCACCAAACATTTTGCTATTCTGGGTTCAACCGGTTGCGGAAAATCATCCGCAACTTCTTTGATTTTACACAAAATTCAGGAAAACGATCCGAACTTGCGGATACTCATTCTCGATCCGCACAACGAATACTCCCGCGGCTTTCGTGAAACGGCCGCAACCATCGACACAAGCACGCTGGAATTGCCCCATTGGCTATTTCAAATGGACGAATTCGCCGAGGTTTTGTTTCGCGGCAATCCGGCAGTTATCGAAGAACGCGACGCCTTGCGCGAATTGATTCCGGCTGCAAAGGCCCTTTATGCACAAAATCAGGAGACTGTGAGCATACGCCGGGTAAACCGTTCCAACAATACGACGGCTGACTCACCGGTACCTTACCGGATATCCGACCTACTTTCTGTAATCGAAGAACAAGTTGGCCTGCTCGATTCAACCATGGATCGCGCAACCCTCAAATCGCTGAAATCCCGTATCGATTCATTGAGCAATGACCCAAGATTTCGATTTATGTTTTCCGCTCGAATGGTAACGGACAATGCAGCAGAAGTTCTTGGCCGATTGTTCCGCATACCGGCGGAAGACAAGCCGGTCAGCATTTTGCACATGGCCGACATACCGTCCGAAGTGGTTAGTTCACTTGTATCGGTGATTTGTCGTCTGGCCTTTGATCTTACCCTGGCATCTGCCGGTCGTTTGAAAGTACTTGTGGTTTGCGAAGAAGCCCATCGCTATATTCCCAGCGATACCGGGCTCGGTTTTGGCCCGACCCGGCAGGCAATTGCAAGAATAGCCAAGGAAGGGCGCAAATACGGCACCTATTTGTGCATTATCTCGCAGCGCCCGGGTGAACTTGATCCTACCATATTGTCTCAATGCAACACGGTATTTGCATTGCGGCTTTCCAACGACATCGATCAGGATATTGTCAGAAAAGCAATTTCCGCGTCTTCAGCAAGTACCGTGTCATTTCTTTCATCGATCGGAAATCGTGAAGCTATTGCGTTTGGTGAGGGGCTTTCAACCCCGATGCGGCTACGCTTTGCCAACCTGCCCAATGAATGGTTGCTTGGTCATGAAGATGAGCTGCACCACGGCGGAGGCACTTCGGACCTGGATATGATTGATGTGCTCACCCAGTGGAAACGGGTCAATCAACGCTAAAATATTCGGGTTGTGACATTGCACACAGGGTGTTGAAATTTTTTGCTTCATATATGATTGCAAGACACTCAAATCCGGCATTAATTACCTTGCATGGATAGTCGGCAACTATGGAGACAAATCATGTCACAGATCAATATTGCACTGGTATCCTCAGTTCTGGCGTTGGGTTTCGCAATGCCTGTCGCGGAGGCCCGGGTAAACACCGTAAACTTGTCATGCCGACAGGCGCAGGACATCGTTCATTCCCGCGGCGCAATTGTTATGAGCACCGGTCGAAACACCTATGACCGGTTTGTTGCAGATCGCTCATATTGTCCGTTTGGTGACTATGTCAAACGTGCCTATGTACCAACCCGGGATCGTCGTTCATGTGACATCGGCTTCATATGCACACCGGACAGTCCACTGGATGAATGGGACGAATAAACCTGTCAATTTCAGGGTACGAATTTCAAACCAGATCGCTGAGTTTGCGAATGCCCGGCTCAATCCGTTCTGCTGATATGGACGAAAACCCCAACCTGAAATAATTCTTGGGTCTCGGGTTTTCGCTGAAATAAACTCCGCCAGGTTCGATCACGATGCCCGCATCCAGTGCTCTTTTGGCCAGATGTTCCGTGTTCAGATCGTTGGGTCCGCGCACCCAGAAAGACGTGCCGCCAAATCCCGGTGCGTCACTTGAAAAAATCTCGGTGTTTTCAAGGCAATCATTCATTGCCTGCCATCGCTGGTGATAGGCCCGGTGCAATCTTTGAAGATGCACATCATAATACCCAAGCGACAAAAAGAATGCCGTTATACGCTGGTTGTTGGGCGGAGGGTGGCGAACCATCAATCGCCGTAACGCCCGCGCCTCGCTGATCAGCTCGCGCGAGGCCACCATAAATCCCAGCCGCAGGCCCGGAAACAGGGTTTTGGAGAAGCTGCCCACATAGATCACCCTGCCATCCCGATCGAGGCTTTTGAGCGCTGGAACCGGTTTACCCTGATAATTGGTTTCAAGTTCATAATCATCTTCAAGGATCAGACCATCGTTCCCGCCCACCGCTTTCAACAATTCCAACCGCCGTGAAAGTGGCATTGTGACAGTCGTGGGAAACTGGTGGCTGGGAGTGGTATAAACGATATCCGCCTGTTGCAACCGCTGGTCAACCGGCAACCCTTTGTTGTCTACAGGGACCGAGATTATATTTTGCGTTCGCAAGCCAAAGATATTTCGGACATCTGAATATCCAGGCTCTTCAATTGCAACCCGGGTGGAGCTGTTGACCAGCAGACTTGCCACCAGATAAAGCGCCATTTGCGCGCCCATTGTTACCAGAATCTGGTCGTCGGAGACCAGAATACCGCGACGTGGTAAAATGCGTGCGCGAATTTGATCGACCAGCATTTCATCATCATTTTCAGGGGTGTCGGCACTCCAGGCATCCAGCCACTTTTTGCCAACAACCTTATAGGCACAATCACGCCAGTCGGCGATTGGAAACAGGTTTGGATCAGGCTGGCCATAAACAAACGGATATGGTGCCGCCTGCCAGTTATGAGGTTTCGCAATATTGCGTTGAAGTGTCGGATTTTTCAAAATCCATTGTTGCCAATCGACCTTGTCCTCATTTTGCCGGATAGTTACGCCGCCGAATACCGGCGCTGTTGTCATCATGGTTTCGGCAACATAATATCCCGAACGCTCCGATGCCCGCAAATATCCATCATCTGTCAACCCCTGAAACACCAGCACAACCGTATTGCGCGAAACCCGCAGCTGCTCCGACATTCTGCGGGTTGACGGCATTTTTTCACCGGGCTTTAGGTGTCCTTCCAAAATGGCGGCAACAAGAAATTCCCTGATCTGCGCCTGCAGACTCTTCTTGGCGTTCCGGTCGAGTGTGAAAAGAATTTCCCGCATTTTATGCCCGTACAATGTTGAACCCGGATTTGGATTTAAACTGGTTCTATTTCAGTTCGCTTTCTGGTTCTATTGCTTTAGGATTGTCGATGCTTATCGTCAACTGGGGAATAGCGCCAGAATGCACCCCCGATACGGCTTGCGGCCGACCCCCACACCCTGAAAACTGGAACACGCGATGTATAATATCAACTCTCTCGAACATCACTGGATGCCATTTACAGCAAACCGGGAATTCAAGGAAAATCCGCGCATTATAACCGCCGCCGCAGGCGTTTATCTCACCGATCACCGGGGCGGCACTGTTCTGGACGGGTCATCAGGGTTGTTTTGCACGCCACTTGGCCACGGAAGGGAAGAAATCGCCGAAGCCGTCAAGCAGCAATTGCTGCAAACCGACTATGTTGCACCATTTGGTCTTGGCCACCCGGGATCATTTGAGCTGGCCGCCAAAATTTCGCGTATTACACCGGAAGATATCAACCACGTATTTTTCACCAATTCCGGATCAGAATCGATCGATACCGCCCTGAAAATGGTCATGGCCTATCATCGGGCGCGCGGTGAAGGCCAGCGCACCAGAATGGTTTCGCGCGAGAGGGCCTATCACGGGGTTAATATCGGCGGCACGTCGCTTTCCGGCATGGTTCGCAATCGTGAAACTTTTACGGCA
>JALTNS010000406.1 GCA_027000565.1 Rhizobiaceae bacterium
ATATAGGCCTGTGCCTGTTTGGCCTTTTCTTCCCCCCATCGCAGGATGGTGATTTCAGGTTCAAGCCCGAACAGCGTCATGCTAAATCCGCCATTGCGCCCGGATGCGCCATAGCCAACAAACCGGGCTTCCAGAACTGCAACGCTGATTGATGGATCGTCGTTCCTGATTTCTCGTGCTGCGGAAAGTCCGGTAAATCCACCACCAATTATCGCAACATCAACCGTCCGGTCACCGTCCAGGGATTGAGTGCGGGTTTGGGGTTTTTCATTGGCCTGCCAAAAAGACATGGCATCTGGTGCCAGTTTACTATTCTGTGCCACATTGCATCCTTGCATATTAAAAAGAACGCGTTATTTAAATATTCTGGTTTGCCAATGTCAAGAGGCAGGTATAGCTATCGCGCCTGATGGAGATTGAGATGAACAAGAAGCCCAGAGGTCGAAGACCACTTTCGGCAGATGAGATGGAAAATGGGCGTGCTGCCATCGTGAAAGCGGCAAGAGCGTTGTTTGGTGAGCATGGCTACTCGTCAGTTTCAATGAGAGCGCTTGCCGCGGCGATTGATATGTCGCCAACCTCGCTTTATCGGTTTTATCCAAACAAGCGGGCAATATTGGTTCAGATATGGGCTGAAATATTTTCCAACCTGTTTTGTTCGTGCCGAAAAGTGGCGTCGGGTGCCGACACGCCGGTTGAGGCATTGACCGGTTATGCGGTGAGATTTGTCGAATACTGGGTCAACAATCCGGAAAATTACATGATGGTTTACGGCGAAATTGACACACCGCAAAAAGGTGAAAGTTTTTTTGCCGACAATGATCTGGTGGCGGAAGAACTGTCATATTTAGGCGAACTGTTGATGAAGGCCGGTGTGGAAGATCAGGATATTGATCTGACGCTTCAACAATTGTTATGCGCCATGCACGGGGTGTGCCATTCGCTGGTAACGATTCCAGAAATGAACTGGAATGATGCAAAGGTGATAACCACCGGGCTGGTAACAGGGGTGTTGAAATCGAAATGGTTGCCGGACGCATGAAACTGGCTGTTAAAAACGCTATCGGGCAATTTTTTCCAACAAATCCGAGAGGGTTTTAAGTTCAGCTTCAGGCAGTTTTTGATCAATGTGTTGTTCAATTGCCGGACCATAGACTACCCACATTTGTTCTTTGATCTTTCGGCCCTTTGCCGTAATTTTCAGCAATTGTCCGCGGCCATCATCATTACAAGACGCTCGCTCAACGAATCCCTTTGAAGCGAGTCTTTCAATGAGACGCGACAGGGCGTATTGCGGCAATAACAGTTTGTTCTGCAATTCATAAGGCCGCAGGCCGCCAGTATCAGCCCGCTCAAGTTCCAATAGTATATCATACCAGGAAAGTGGAGGCAGCCGGGCCTTCTTCAATTGCGCTTCAACCCCGCTCAGTGCTTTGCTGTGGGCGCGAATTAATCGTGTCCAGACTTTAACAGCAATGGGGGAGGGGGATACCATGACAGAAATATACATGCACTTGCATTGACATTCAAGGTCGATATCTCCAATATAAATGCAACTGCATCTATATTGGAGCGATCTGTGACCGAATTCAGATTAATCAGCCACCACCTTTGCCCTTACGTCCAGCGTGCTGTAATTGTGTTGCTGGAAAAAAACATTGCCCATCAACGCGACTATATTGATCTTGCCGCCAAGCCCGACTGGTTTACAGAAATCTCGCCACTCGGGCGGGTTCCTGTTCTCGAAACCGGTGGCGCAGTTGTTTTTGAAAGCCAGGTCATTGCAGAATACCTTGATGAGATAACCGGCGGTTCGCTTCATCCCGCAGACCCGATGGAAAAAGCCCGGCATCGCTCGTGGATTGAATTTGGTTCAGAAACGCTCAATGCTATTGGCGCGTTTTATAGCGCCAGGGATGAAAAGGAGTTTGAGCAAAAACGTATTGCCTTGGCGGAGAAATTCAAGCGCATCAAGCCGGAAATTGACGGGCCGTATTTTACAGGTCAGCAATTTCACATGATTGACGGTATCTGGGGCACCATATTCCGCTATCTCGATGTGTTTGACAAAATTGATGATTTCCAGCTTCTTGCAGGCTCCATCAATCTAAAAAATTGGCGTGAAACGATTATGGCGAGACCGTCGGTTGCCAATGCCACCCCAGATGGCTATCCGGTCCGGCTGCGGACATTTTTGGAAAACAGAAACTCACATATATCGAAGCTGTGTCAGGCGAATTCATAGGCTTGCCTATTCGATATCCTCAATCACCTTGTCCTCGCCGGTCACCTGATGGGCAAGGGCTGCTTCCATAAACGGATTGAGATCACCGTCCAGCACTGCAGTCGGGTTGGTGCTTTCAACTCCGGTGCGCAGGTCTTTGACCAGCTGATAGGGTTGCAGCACATAAGACCTGATCTGGTGCCCCCAACCGATATCCGTTTTTGAATCGTGGGCCGACTGAGTAGCTTCTTCGCGCTTTTTAATCTCGATATCATAAAGCCTTGCGCGCAATGCTTTCATTGCATTGGCACGGTTTTGATGTTGGGATTTTTCTGATGACGTTACCACAATTCCAGTTGGCAGATGGGTGATGCGTACCGCAGAATCGGTGGTGTTGACGTGCTGACCACCCGCACCAGACGAGCGATAGGTGTCGATACGGATGTCCTTGTCCTGAATGTCAACTTCGACATTGTCGTCGATCACCGGGTAAATCCACACCGAAGAAAACGATGTGTGGCGGCGCGACTGGCTATCATAGGGTGAAATCCGGACCAGCCGGTGAACCCCCGATTCGGTCTTGGCATAGCCATAGGCATTGTGACCTTTGATCAGAATTGTCGCGGATTTTATACCCGCTTCATCACCGGCGCTGGAGGACATGATTTCAACTTTGTATCCCTGCTGCTCGGCCCAACGGGTGTACATGCGTAGCAACATTGCAGCCCAGTCCTGACTTTCCGTTCCACCGGCACCCGAATGGACCTCCAGATAGGTGTCATTGGCATCAGTTTCGCCCGACAACAGGGTTTCTACCTGGCGTTTGCCAAGATTTTTGTGAAGCTTGCGAATGGCTGTCTCGGCCTCAGCAACAATTTCGTCATCGCCTTCTTCTTCACCCATTTCAATCAGCTCAACACTATCGTTCATTTCAGTTTCAAGCCGGTTAATCGAGCTGATGCTTGTTTCCAGGTGTTGGCGCTCGCGCATCAACTTTTGTGCGTTGTCGGAATCATTCCAAAGGTCCGGATCTTCAGCCTTTTCGTTGAGAAAGATGAGGCGCTTTTGGGCTTTTTCCCAATCGAGATGCCGGCGTAGCAGACTAATTGCTTGTTTGATTTCATCAACAAGACCTTGCGTTTCTGCGCGCATATTATTGTTATCCCTCAGGAGTGAAAAAGTTGGGCCAGCATTTTCCGGTTTATGGATTGCCGGAAAATAGGCACCAAAGATCAGTATGTAAAGCAGCGGGTTTGGTGCGGGCCTGGAGCTGGCTAATAAAGGCCACCGGTTCCCGATACCACCGCACGATTTGCTTGTGGAGTGACGGTAAGCGATCCGCGTGCCAGATCTTCTTCAAATCCAATAACCGAAAATGTATCCGGTGGGCGCGTGCCGGGTTTGAATGCTTCTATAATAACACCCGGGCCTCCAGCGCGCGCCAGCAAACCGGTTTTCCTATTGATCGGCATCAACTTGATACCTTCCGGAATGCGGAATTGAACGGGGGGCTGCCCTTCCAGGGCAACTTCCATGAAATCACGGAATACCGGTGCTGCAAGCCCGCCACCTGTTGCACCACGTCCCATTGGTTTGGGCAGGTCGTAACCGATAAACACACCGACCACCAGATCGGTGGAAAATCCGATGAACCACGCATCTTTTTCATCATTGGTCGTACCGGTTTTGCCGGCAATCGGCCAGTTCATCGTACGCAATCTTGCGGCAGTTCCGCGCTGGACCACACCTTCCATCATTGAGGTGATTTGATAGGCGGTCATCGGGTCGAGGACCTGTTCGCGATTGTCGATCAGTTCAGGCTCGGGCTGGCCACGCCATTCGCTGGCATTGCAGGTTTCGCAAATCCGCTCTTCATGTTTGAAAATGGTTTTACCGTAACGGTCCTGAATTCGGTCAATCAATGATGGTTTAATGCGCTTGCCACCATTGGCAATGACCGAATAGGCGCTGACCATACGCATAACGGTGGTTTCACCGGAACCAAGTGCCATCGCCAGTACTGGCAACATTTTGTCGTAAATTCCAAACCGCTCGGCATATTGTGCCACAAGCGGCATGCCCATGTCTTTTGCAAGCCTGACGGTCATAAGGTTTCGGGATTTTTCAATGCCCAGTCGAAGTGTCGAAGGACCGGCATACTTCCCGCCATAGTTTTTCGGCTCCCAAAGACCTAAAGCGCCGCCCTGATCAACCGAAATTGGCGCATCAAGAACCACCGACGAGGGTGTATATCCATTATCAAGTGCAGCAGCATAGACAAATGGTTTGAATGACGAACCCGGTTGCCGATAGGCTTGGGTTGCCCGGTTAAACTGGGATTCTGAATATGAAAACCCTCCAACCATAGCAAGAACGCGACCGGTATGGGGGTTCATGGCAACCAGAGCGCCGCTGACCTCCGGTGGTTGACGCAGAATGTAGTTTTCTTTTTCGTCGGTTTTAAGCTTTTCAACGTAGATTACATCGCCGACATTCAGCACCTGATCAATTGTTTTAACGGAGCGACGTTTTTCATCCTTAAAAGCCAGTTTTCCGGCCCACTTGAAGTTGGCAAGATCAAGAGTTTCCTGCAGTCTTTCCGTGGAAATTTTTCCTGAAACCAGTGTCGGCGGGCGCAACCCGACCAATGCCTGATCAGCTGAAGTCGACAAGACCACAGCCAGTGTCCATTCCGGGACATCAGTAAAGGGTTTGATATTGTTGAGAGATTTACCCCAGTCAACGCCAAGTTCTATTTGGGTTACCGGGCCGCGATACCCCTTTTTTTCATCAAATTTGATCAGTCCCCTGATTAGTGCCCGCCTTGCAGCCTTTTGCATTTTCGGGTCCAGGGTAGTTCGAACCGATAGCCCGCCTTCATACAGGGCATCCTTGCCATAACGCTGGATAATTTCACGTCGAACTTCTTCGGTGAAATATTCAGACGCAAACAGATAGGAGCCTTTGGGCCGTGGATTCGTACCCAAGTCTTGTTTTTTGGCAATTTCAGCCTCTTCAGCGGTTGCATATCCATTACTGACCATCCGGTTGATTACGGTATTCCGGTGTTCAATGGCGCGTTTTGTAAAACGATAGGGATGATAGTTGTTGGGTGCTTTCGGCAGGCTGGCGAGGTAGGCCATTTCCTGCAGGTTCAGTTCGTTGACTGATTTATTGAAATAGGCTTGAGCGGCACCAGCAACTCCATACGAGCCCAATCCCAGAAAAATCTCGTTCATGTATAGTTCGAGAATCTTGTCTTTCGAATAGGCCCGTTCAATGCGAAGTGACAGAACAGCTTCTTTAATTTTTCGGTTAATTGAGCGCTCGTTCGACAACAAAAAGTTCTTTGACACCTGCTGGGTGATAGTCGATGCGCCAACCAGCCGTTTTCCGGTGCCAAAATTTTGCACATTGGTTATCACCGCCCGCACAAGGCCGAATAAATCGATCCCCTTGTGGGTGTAGAAATTCTTGTCTTCCGCAGAAATAAATGCCTGTTTCAGCCGTTCCGGCATTGCCTGAATTGGCAAATAGAGACGTTTTTCAATCGCATATTCAGCCATC
Source organism: Rhizobiaceae bacterium (assembly GCA_027000565.1). GTDB lineage: Bacteria > Pseudomonadota > Alphaproteobacteria > Rhizobiales > Rhizobiaceae > SZUA-100. The sequence goes on from JALTNS010000406.1 coordinate 5,792, forward strand.
AGGCTGCCATTGGCCGCGTGAAACCTTGTGGTGACTGGAGGCTCATACCGGCTCAATACTTCGTAATCTGGCAAATCCTTGGTTAGATCAGATACATACCAGGCGACACCGGCAGCAACCAGCAGCATAAGCATTGTGCCTATACCAAAAATATATCCAATCAGCCGCAAAAACATTCAAAATTCCTCAATCACCAAACCATCATCAACCAAGATCGTGACGGTATTTGACCAAACGTCAGTTATAGCGGCTTTCAGGTCAACTTCAATCCTGCAAACACCGCATCGCAAACAAGTGGCACACTGTGTACAAACTGTGGCGATCTTATAACGTGATTCGCCAATTCATCATTCATCTCTGTCTATTTGCTGGCAGGGTGTATCCGCAAACCAACCATTTTGCCATAAATATTATTCTCCACGGGCAATTCTGGGGCGCAAATAGTTCATAATCGCGGTTTTGACATTTGAGGCGGTCTGCTGACGCCACCGCGGTGAGTTCATTTGCTGAATATCTTTCAGATTGGATATGTAACCCAACTCAAATAGCACAGAGGGAACTTCAGGTGCCCGCAAAACGTGGAAATTAGCTGCCCGTTGCGGGTTTTTTATCAGCGGTATCCGGCCCTTGAGTTGTGATACCAGGGTTCGCGCGAATTGTTTGGAAAATACCTCGGTCTCGCGACGGGTCAATTCGACCAATATGTCGACCACCTCAGAATTTTGTTCGGGAACTGAAAGCCCGGCCAGCAGGTCTGAACGATTCTCGCTTTCCGCCATTTGTTGTGCCAGAGTGTCGGATCCTTCCTGCGATAGTGTATATATCGTCGCGCCTCTAATGCCCTTTTGTTTTAGGGAATCAGCGTGGATGGAAATCATCAATTTGGCCTTGTTACGGCGGGCGATCGCCACCCGTTCGCTCAAAGACACAAATACATCCCGTTCACGGGTCATAATCACCCGCAACTGTTTGACTTTCTCAAGTTCGGTTTTCAAGGCCAAGGCAAAATTCAGAGTGATATTCTTTTCTGTACCCGCTTTTTGGCTTTTAGCACCGCCGTCGATGCCACCATGGCCGGGGTCAATAACCACCGTAATTCGATTTTTGGTTCGGGTATTCTGGCGCTTGATCCGGTCGCCTTTGTAAGCGACATTTCCAGAAGCGCCAATATTGCCCGATTGGCGAAATATCGCCTCCCGGTAACCTTGCTGGTCTGTTTTTACAATATCGAGTTTGAGCCGGTAATGTCCGTCGTCGCCAAGGGGTTTAATTGTTGCCTGGTCGATGCGGGTCGGTGCTGAAGTCAAAAGAACAATTCGCGAGCGACCCGGCGCAATAGCGCCGTAGCGGAAATCCGATATCAATCCGTAAACCGGCTCTTTACCGTCATTGCCAAAACTGAAGATTGTCTCCGGAAGATCGACAATCAGTCGATTTGGGTTCTCTAGGAACAAGGTTTTGAAGTTGACAATCCGGTCAAAATCAACCACCAGCCGGGTGCGATTTTTATCACCAGCTATTCTTGAATAGTAGGCTATTGCGGTTGCCCCGCTCTCGCCCACCTTGTCCACAGATGCGGCCTGACTTGCAACGGTTCCAACCTGCAGCATCAAACTGCCAGCCAGCAGCGCAATGGCCATACCCGATACTTTTATGATCAGCTTTGCGCTCAATGTATCTGCACCATGAATTGACCCGACTGATTTCGGGCAACATCTACCCAGCCTGTCTGCGTGATCTACGACCGTGTTTATTCTGCGGATTATCGTTGTTGGTTGTTGATTGATGGTTAACAAGTTATTACATCAGCCTGTTATTTGCGAGAATTTACCGAGAATTTGATTGGTGTGTTAATAACGCTTGTCTTATTGTTCAGTGAGGCATATGTGTAATGTACGGAATCTGGTTGCGATTTGACGGGACACAGGCCGGAACATTTTAGAAGTGCGGCGGTGGGGGTGAGTAAATCAGTTTGAATCAAAGCTGAATTATTCAATCCGTGTTATGCATTATGCAATTCTGACATTATCTGTTTCTGCCATCCGACGTCTGATGATCCAGCGGATCCGATTAACGAGTTCGTGGAGCCTGCCAAGTGCAGAGCCCACATTTATTTGGCGGTTCATAAAGAAATTTCATTGAAACGCCCGCCTTATAGGCAAATTCACATTGTTCACCTTGGTGTAATGCCGGTGGATAGATTTAAATCTGTATGTTTGCGAATTTTATGAAAGCAAGAACAATTCAGCCCAGAAACAACAGGTCCGTTGCCCGATTGGAGCATTTAACGGCCTTGAGTGTTGCACGAGTGAAAATTCTCGTCGACGGTCATCTTCTGTTTCGTGACTGGTTTGCTGCTGACCTGACGCAAACGCGCAATAATTTCGATTCTGGTGCAGGAATTCCCATTGGTGACAACCATCGGGCGAACAGTCGGCATTCAACCGGCATACGGCATCATGATCGTGGAAAGTACCATAAATGGCACAAAACAAGATGCTTATCGATGCCGCCCACTCGGAAGAAACCCGGGTTGTGGTGGTTCGTGGAAACCGGGTTGACGAGTTTGATTTCGAATCTGAAAACAAAACCCAAATTCGCGGTAATATATATCTCGCAAAAGTAACGCGTGTTGAACCTTCGCTGCAGGCGGCTTTCGTCGACTACGGTGGAAACCGGCACGGATTTCTTGCATTCAGCGAAATTCACCCCGACTACTACCAGATTCCAATGGCCGACAGGCAAGCCCTGCTGGAAGAGGATGAAGCGGAAGAGGCAGAAGAAAAAGAACGTGAGGAGGAAATTAAGCCTGCTCGCAAACGGCGACGTTCGCGGCGCAAACCAACTGCAGAGGCAGATGCCGCAAAGGCGGAAGATGAAACTGATGCTGAGGCCAACGATGCCGACGTTGACAGCGAATCAAATGCCGATTCCGCTGAAGCCCCTAAGGCACAGGTTGAGGCAGAAGTAGCCGACGCCGCAGAATCAATGTCTGCTGCTGATAATGTCACCGCTGACGATACCTCCCCGGAGGAAGACGAACCAACGTCGATGTCAGCAATAAACGAAAGTGATGTTGTCTCCGAACCGGCTGAAGAAGATAACGACATAGAAGAAGATGACGAGGATGATGAGGACGCGGTTGAATCCGTTGGCGTAGAAGATGCCCTTGAAGAAGTGCCTGTTCGTCGCAAGAAGCGTCGCCAATACAAGATTCAGGAAGTCATCAAGCGTCGCCAGATCATCCTAGTGCAAATTGTCAAGGAAGAGCGCGGCAACAAAGGTGCTGCACTGACAACCTATCTTTCCTTGGCCGGGCGCTATTCGGTATTGATGCCGAACACGGCGCGTGGTGGTGGAATTTCTCGAAAAATCACTAATCTAGCCGATCGCAAACGGCTTAAAACAATTGCTGGCGACCTTGATGTGGCCGAAGGCATGGGCGTTATTTTGCGCACCGCCGGTGCCAGCCGAACCAAGGCCGAAATTCGACGCGATTTCGAGTATTTGCTGCGCCTATGGGAAAATGTTCGCAATTTGACCTTGCAATCGACAGCGCCTTGTTTGGTCTATGAGGAAGGCAGCCTGATCAAGCGCTCGATCCGTGATCTCTATGACAAGGATACCGGTGAGATATATGTCTCGGGTGAAGATGCCTATAATGAGGCCAAAAACTTCATGCGCATGTTGATGCCCAGTCATGCCAAATTCGTTAAACGATATACCGACAAAGTTCCGATTTTCGCAAGAAACGGAGTAGAGGCACAGCTTGATAAAATGCTGCAACCTCAGGTCACACTGAAATCGGGTGGGTACCTTGTCATCAACCAGACCGAAGCTCTGGTGGCCATTGATGTGAACTCGGGGCGGGCCACCCGCCAGCATTCGATTGAAGATACGGCGACACAGACCAATCTGGAAGCCGCAGAAGAAGTTGCCCGTCAGTTGCGCCTGCGCGATTTGGCCGGTCTGATTGTTATCGACTTCATCGACATGGAAGAAAAGCGGAACAATCGTGCTGTTGAAAAGCGTCTGAAAGATGCGCTTAAAAATGACCGTGCCCGCATTCAGGTTAGCAGAATTTCTCATTTCGGATTGCTTGAAATGTCACGTCAGCGCATTCGCGCCAGTGTTCTGGAAAGCACCACCAAAGTTTGCCCAACCTGCGAAGGAGTTGGTCATGTGCGCTCTGCTTCTTCAATTGCATTGCATGTACTGCGCACAATTGAAGAAAATCTGCTTAAAAGCTCGCGCCACAATCTTGTAGTCAAAACATCGGACGAAACAGCACTTTATATTCTAAATTCAAAGCGCATGCACCTGGTTGAACTTGAAGCCCGTTTCGGCGTTACAATAACTCTGGAAACTGACCCGACTATTGGTACCCAGTATCTTGCGATCGAACGCGGTGAGCTGGCGACGCCACGGGTAAAAGCAGAGACCCATGTTCAACCCGATTCATTTTGGCCTGAACAGGAAGAGTCGGCTGAAGATGAGACCGCTTCTGCTGATGAAAATGAAGACGAAGTGGCAGAAGAAGCTAATGGTGAAAACGACCGCCCAAAACGTCGTCGCCGCCGCAGTCGCCGTGGACGCGGTCGTTCGAATTCTGCAAACAATGGCACTTCTGCCGATAACGAAGTATCGGAAGAAGCTGCATCTGCAGATGTCGCCGCAAGTGAAGATGAAACAGTTGAGACCGCAGAAGATAATTCATCTGGAAAACGCCGCCGTCGAGGTCGGCGGGGCGGGCGCAATAAAACACCAGAGGACAGCGATAAGAATGCAGAAGTTTCTGCTGAGGCAAGTGATGCACCGGTTGTTAAAGATGAGGTTGATTCTTCTGCCGAAAATACTGAGATAGCTGAAGAAAAACCGAGCAAGAATCGTCGGCCACGGCGGGTCAGGAAAGAAAAACAGGCTGAACCGGGAGGGGGCGTTGAAGCAACAGATGCCGATGTCGGTCAAGTTGACACCGCCGAAATGGTGGCAACTGATGAAGCTGTAGAAAAAGCAAAAGCACCCCGACGGACCAGCAGAAGACCCCGTAAAAAGAAGTCCGAAGAAGCTATTGTTGTGGCGGAAGGTGAATCTGAAACGCCAAGATCTGCCACTTCAAATGGGGTCGATCAAAAACCCGATGAATCAACAAGTACGCCAGAACCTTCCAAGTCGCGTCGCACAACAC
>JALTNS010000407.1 GCA_027000565.1 Rhizobiaceae bacterium
CCAGAAATAAATCCTTAAGACTGAGCTGTGCTTTGGTCAATTTCTTTTGCAGCAACTCGATAATGCTGGAATTCTGGCAAAACTCCCGCGCGATATCATCGACCAGATCATTCATTTTTAATGGGTCTGGCGGTATTTCTCGCAAAAGGCTCTCCGGTAGTTCGATATCTGTGCGCTTGGGATAGGCTATTAAACTGGTGTTTATGGGAGTGCCGTCCGGCTTATTAGGCGAGGGCGATATCGCAAGATCACCGCCAAATAGCGGTGTTTCACCCATAGACTGCAATTCTTCACCAACAACGATTGCGCGGTCTTGTTCCTTGATTGGCATATCCGCGACGGATTCAGGCACCACGCCCGCCTCTATCAAGTTCGTCAACCGTTCTTGTCGTTCACTTGGGCTTGCGGGGGCAGGCGGTACTATTTTAGTGATGCTGTGGCCGTCAGAATGTCCGAGTGGTTGGATCGCATTGCCAAATTCAACAACATCCAACTGGTCGGTAATCAGCTCGATGCTTTGTTTAACCGCTTTCATCTCTTCGATAGCCGCATTCAACCCGATCTGGGTATTAGGATCAGACAGGAACACATACCCTTTATCAAGCAGCGCATCTTCGCCATGAATGGGGCGCACCGATGGGTGAACGCGCATAATTCGTCCGACAATTTGCAGTCCAAAATCTTTACCCCGGTTGGGTCTTACGGAAACCAAAGTCCACGCCCGTGGCGCATCAAACCCCGTAGCAACCGCAACTTTGAAAATCAGCACCTGCTTGTCGGGATCATATGCCAGTATATGGAAATCGGGATCGGGTTCACCGGAAGTATGTGTGGCAATGGCAGCGGCGGGAACACCTATTTCTATCAGCTTGTCACGCACACGGGCCACAGGATCAGCCCCGCCCTTTTCCTGATCTTCCACCTGAACCAGCATCAGCGGAGACACATCAATACCACGTTCGGCCAATCGCCCCTTTATCCTTTGGTGCTGGGTCCAACCAGCGGTAAGTGTCGCCTGTTCCTGATCAATCAAATCACGGTCCTCGTCCTGAAACCGGATAACGCCCAACATCAAGCCTTCTTTGTTAAGCCCCGCGTCCACAACATCAGAGCGAGGCACGACAACGCGACTCGCCACTTCGATCCCTGCACTTGCTTCAAAAGCTTCCAGCTTTTCATCACTGGGTGTGGCCGTTGCCAGAATTGTAAAATCAGGCTGCAATGTATCCAGATAAAACGTGGCCGCCGCTTTTGCCGCCCCACCAAAATGCATATGCGCTTCGTCAATCACCACGCCAATAAAAAAACCCATATCCCGCAGGCTGGCAATCATATCATCCATTGATAACGTTGCCTCTGAGGATCGCCGGACGCACCTTGCTTCTTTATTGCGGGTCGAAACCGCTGCCCATGTCTGGATAAATACATCACCGTCACGGCTGCCGGTGGGTTCGCGATCTTTGCTGACATCCCGTATCCGCAAAGAGCCACATTGGTCCACCAGTGCATCCCGTGTTTGTGCAACCAAACCGGCATAAGGTGCAAACCAGAACCAGACCGTCGGGCGCGGTAATGCCCCCCTCAGCCCTTCCAGTGCTCGCCCGAGTATCAAGGTTTTGCCTGACCCTGTTGGGCTTTGCAGGAGCGTAACACCGCTTTTCAGCGCAATCTCCTGCCGGTGCTCGGGGCGTTCTTCATGATACTGTGCCACCTTGTGCACCACATCCCGAAGCGCCTCGACAGCTCTTTTTTGATAGCTGGCCAAGGCAAAGCGATGGTCGTTCATTGCTGAAAGCTCCGCACCAATGTATCGCGCACTGACCGGACCTCGATATTCAACCCGCCGAGTTCACGGGATATCAAACCCGGTGCCCATGCATACACAAAAACGTTTTGGCGAGACCGTTCCTGTAGCCAATCCAGCAATTCAGGTTTAAAGCGATCAATCAGCACCAAAATTACGCCGTCAGCCTCATGAACATTCCATGGCTGCGTAGTATCATATTGCGTCAGCGGCAGCCTGTGCATGGCCTCTAGGGCCGTCCACGCATCTATGGGGGCCAGATCATAGTCGAGGTCTTCAAATAATATCTCCTTGGTCCGCAGATAAGCAAAGCCCGCTGATAGATCGGCATATTTCTTATCTTCTGATGCATTCAGCAACCGAATGCGCTCAGCCGTAATGTCTCGGCACAAGTTTTTATCGGGGTCGCTATCGGTGGCCTCGGTGGAGGATACCATAATGAACCTTCGGTCTCCCCCATCCTCGGCATTTAGCTCCATAACGGCCTGTGCGGTGGTGGCGGAACCCGCAAAGAAATCCAGCACAATATCACCATGATCCGTTGATTGCCTTATAAGCTCACGGATTAACGATACCGGCTTGGCATAATTGAAGGCTTTAGAACCGAAGACAGATTTAATAACTTTGGCTGCTTCATCATTGGTGCCCGATATGATGGCATTCGCACCAGTGGTAATTGTATTTGCTTCGCTGTTGGGGGTAATCCAACTGGACAGCGGTTGAGTGGGGTTGCGCAAATCATTTTTATAGCGTTTGAATGAAGGCGTTCCAAACCCAACGGACCTACCCACCCAATCCCCAAAATCGGGCAGATTAGGATGGATCATTTGTGTATTACCACTCTTAGGGACTTCATCATTCGCAACAGCATCTGTTAGGGATGCCAGCGTGTCCCACCGCATCACTTTGGGGTTGTCTGGAAATCTAATGTGGCCAGCCGCAATCCAATCTTCCATAAACTTTGTCCGAGCCGACTTTGACCGTTTTTTGCTCGGATAAACCCAAACTCTATTGGGATTTGATGGATACCAAATATCCGAACTAGGGTCCTTAAGTCCGTATGCG
>JALTNS010000408.1 GCA_027000565.1 Rhizobiaceae bacterium
CTCTTAAGGGCGAGTATCACCCGATAATACGATGTGATGTTTTACGTTAGAGTGCTTCATCATTTGATGGAACCACTCTCGTATTAATTCGCTCGCGGCCATTTGTGCTGCGCACGGCCTCCGCGGGGGCGGCGCACAGGCGCCGGGCCGCCCTTGCGGCCAGACTGTTTCCGTATAAACGTGAAACAGTCTAGGCGTGCGACTTGGCAAAGCCCTTTTTCGGATGCAGTATAACTTTGGTATTCATCGGCACCCGGTTGTACAATTCAATTACCTGATCATTGACCAGCCTGGCGCAACCGTTGGATACCGCCACGCCAATTGTGCGTGGGTTGTTGGTGCCGTGAATGCGCAGGAATGTATCGCCCTGCTTTTTTGTAAACAGATAAAGCGCGCGCGCACCCAGCGGATTATTAATACCGCCCGGCTGTCCGTTTTTAAATCTCGAATAGGCTTTTGGATTGCGTTTGATCATATCCGGTGTTGGTGTCCATTCCGGCCATTCTTTTTTCTCGCCAACAAAAAATGAACCGGCGTGATAAAGATTGCCACGTCCAACACCAACGGAATAACGGATGGCGCGGCGTCCGGGCAATGTCCAGTACAGGGCAAATTCATCGGGGAAAACATGAATTTCACCCGGCTTGTAATTCTTTCTCCAAAGGCTGACCTGCCGCGGCATGTATTTTTCAGGCAATACATATCTTTTGCGGGTCTTGCCCTTACGGCTGGTGTGGGCCAGTGCGGGGGAAAGGCCCGCTGCGCTTGCAAACAAACCCGATGCCAAAAATCCGCGGCGATTCAACATATTACTTTCCTTGTTTCTTTGTTGGACTTCAATAATTGCATGACGAATGTGGCGTTGGAATGAAATAAATACCGCCTGCTGTCAAAACAATTAGGCGTGAAATACATTAACGATATGTTAGCTTTAACTCGAATTACCAAACTGTAATCAAAAAAACCGGGATTGATTATATTCGCTGTTATGGCCTGTGTCCGGCGCTTAAAGAAATGCTAGCTCAGCTTTCGTGCCGCCAACCTGTAAACCTGATCATCACCCATCATCAGCACATGAAACGAGCGCCCTTCAAACAGCCCCTTATAGGCCCTGTCAAGAACATTAAGCCCACCGGTATAAGCGCCAAATGCCGGCAGGATTGCCCGCTTTGGGCTGATGGCAAAACAACGGCGGCGGATTGATCGTCCCTGCCTTCTGATTTTGGCCGCCGGATGAAGATGCCCGCTGATCGCGCCGGACGGATCAGATGCTCCAGGTTCATGACAAAAGTACAAAGGCCCGATGGCCAGTTGATCAACCGCCAAACCGGCCAGATCAACCGGTGGCTCGGGATCGTGGTTGCCGGTAATCCATATCCAGTCAACCGACCGGCACATTGCAGCCAGATCGTCCCGGTTTGATTGCGACAGACGCATTGAGGCTGATTTGTCATGGAAACTGTCACCGAGCGCAATCACTGTTTGCGGCTGCCAAAAGTCAACGACCCGTTGCAATCGGGCAAGAGTTGCGGAGGTATCGTAAGGCGGCAACATTTGCCCGCGCCGGGCAAAAGACGAGCCTTTTTCCAGATGCAGGTCAGAAACGATCAGGCACCGCTCCTGATCCCACCAGACAATGCCTGCAGGATCTGCAACAAGCTCTGCACCCGCCACTTCAAACGGGCAACAGCCATTATCAATAGCCAAGCCTTGTCCGTCTTTGACGGGGTCGCTCTGTTTGATTTCGTTCACGGCCATTTGGGGCTATGCCCCAGCCTTAGCGGGAGCGATGCACTCATATCGGGCTGCTCTACGCGCCCTGATCGCATCAAATAATACATAAGGTGGTCCAACGCCGCATTTTTAACTGCAATCATCAAGTATTCCCGGTTCGAATCGATCATTCATTCATGGCTTTTGATATCAGATTTTCAGCCGCTTCGGCCAAAAGCATTTCATTGGCTTCGCCCGGAATGGTTTCACGCCCGATGTCCAGCATAATCGGCACAGCCATTGGTGAAACTTCATTCAGCGGCTTGTGTACGATATGCCCCTTGATGCGGGCCAACATATCGCCGAGACGGCGAATATCCAACAGGCCGGATGCGGCATCATTACGGGTTGCCTGCATTAATATGTGATCCGGCTCGTGTTCACGCAGCACGTCATAGATCAAATCGGAAGAAACCGTCATTTGTCGCCCGGTTTTTTCCTTGCCGGGATGGCGTTTTTCGATCAGGCCGGAAATCAGCGCGCAGCCCCTGAATGTACGTTTCAGCATGTAGGAATCTGCCAGCCAATCCTCGAGATCATCACCCAGCATGTCTTCGTCGAACAAATCAGCGAAGGACAGCTCGCGGTTTTGTATCATGCGACCCATATCGCGCAGCCCCCAGATGGCCATTGCATAATCGGTTGCAACAAAGCCGGTTGGGCGGGCACGGGCCCGTTCCAGCCGCCTGGTCAGCAACATGCCAAGGGTTTGATGCGCCAAACGGCCTTCAAACGGATAGGCGACCATGTAATATTTCTGGCCATTGGGAAAAGTCTCGATCAGCAATTGATCGCGGTTTGGCAAGATCGACTTTCGTTGCTGAATTTCAAGCCAGTCCGAGACCTGGCTTGGCAGGTTTCGCCAGCGATCAGGATCGGCTATCATCGAGCGCACCTGATCCGCCAAATAGGTAGATAGCGGAAATTTTCCACCCATATAGGCCGGTATTTTGGGATCAGATGTTTGCGCCGCGGTCACAATGCACTCGTTTTCGCGAATACCCTCAAACCGCAGCACTTTGCCGGCAAACAGAAATGTATCACCCTGCACCATTTGTTCGAGAAAATATTCCTCGACCTTGCCCAAAACCCGGCCGCCTCGCGCGGAACCGCCCTTGCCACGCCATTTTGTCAATCGCACCGCCAGACTTGGCGCTTCGATGATAGTGCCAACATTCAATCTGTATTGCTGGGCAAATCGCGGATGGGTGATGCGCCACAGGCCATCGGCGGTTTTACGCAATTTGGCATAGCGCTCATAACTGGCCAATGCATATCCACCGGTCGCGACAAACTGCAATACCCGGTCAAAAGTTCCGCGATCAAGGCTGGCGTATGGCTTTGCTTGAGTTACCTCGAGATATAGTTTTTCATCGTCAAACGGCTCAGCGCAAGCCATACCGAGGATATGTTGGGCCAGCACATCAAGCGTGCCATCAATCAGCGGCGGCGTATCCTGCGCACCAAGATAATTGGCATCTAGTGCGGCCTGACATTCAAGCACTTCAAAGCGGTTGGCAGGCACCAGCATGGCTTTTGAAGGCTCATCCATACGATGATTGGCGCGACCTATGCGTTGCGCCAGCCTGCTTGCCCCCTTTGGAGCGCCGACGTGAATCACCAGATCAACTTCACCCCAGTCAATGCCCAGATCAAGTGTTGAAGTGGCAACAATCGCCTTCAGCGAATTTGTACTCATTGCCGCCTCGACCCGCCGTCGCTGACCGACATCGAGCGAACCGTGATGCAGAGCAATGGGCAGATTGTCCTCGTTGATGCGCCACAATTCCTGAAATACCAGTTCGGCCTGACTTCTGGTATTAACAAAAATCAGTGTCATCAAATGGGTCTTGACTGCCTGATAGACATCGCCAATGGCATACCGCGCCGAATGGCCGGACCACGGCACCCGCTCGTTAGAATCCAGAATGGTGATCTGCGGCTTGGCCCCCTCGCTGACCTGAATAAGATCGGCCTGAATGAGACCGGCTTGACCGGTTTTATCCGACTGTTGTGATACCAGCCATGCGCATAATTGTTCCGGCTCGGCAACCGTGGCCGAAAGGCCGATGGAAGTTGCCTGCGGCCGCAGGGTGCGCAATCGCGCAAGTCCGAGTGACAGCAGGTGTCCGCGTTTGGAAATCACCAGCGAGTGCAATTCATCCAGCACGATATAGGTGAGATCGGAGAAAAACCGCGCCGCGTCTTTATTGGCCAGCAACAGCGCCAGTTGTTCGGGCGTGGTCAGCAGAATATCCGGCGGCATCAGTTTCTGTCGCTGGCGTCTATGTCCCGGCGTATCGCCGGTGCGGGTTTCGAGCGTTATCGAAAGCCCCATTTCCTCAATCGGCGTTTCAAGATTGCGTTTGATATCCACCGCCAGCGCCTTGAGTGGCGAAATATAGAGCGTGTGGACACCACGATGTGCCTCGCCGCGCTTGCGCCCGGGCCGGGCTGCCAAAGATATCAGACTGGGCAGAAAACCGGCGAGCGTTTTGCCCGCCCCGGTTGGGGCAATCAACAATGTCGAGCGCTGGCCTTGCGCCTTTTCCAAAAGATCAAGCTGATGAGCGCGCGGCTGCCAGCCACGGCTTGAAAACCAGTCGGCAAACTGTTCGGGAAATTGGCAAGGAATCACAGAATCGTCGGCGGTCATCCATCACAAACTAAACCGTGAACGATGATGCGTCCACACAACAAACGGCCGTGTTTTTGCGCTCCCGGCCTATCGGTACCATGAACCGGGCCTGCGCGGGCGCGCCGTTTGCTCGCAATCTCAAAGCCAATGTCTGTCTGCCGCTGCCAATGGCCGTTATGCATTGCCAATCAAAATTCCGGCAGCAAATACCAATGCCCCACCCAGTACAATTTGCAAAGCTGCACGCAAAAACGGCGTGTCCATGTAACGCGACTGAATCCATGCAATCGCCCACAGTTCAATGACAACGATGACGCCGGCAATGGAAGTTGCGGTCCAGAAATCACTTATCAGATAAGGCAGGGCGTGGCCAAGTCCGCCGACTGCAGTCATTATACCTGAGGCAAAACCGCGCTTGATCGGCGACCCCCTGCCGGTCAATTTGCCATCATCAGAAAGCGCTTCGGTAAAGCCCATGGATATACCCGCGCCAATTGATGCGGCAAGGCCAATCAGGAATGTATCCCAGGTATTCTGGGTGGCAAAAGCTGCAGCAAAAACCGGAGCCAGGGTTGACACAGACCCGTCCATCAAGCCTGCCAGACCGGGCTGTACATAGGTCAAGACGAACTGCTTGTGCTCCTCCTCGTTTTCCGCGTTCAACGCATCACTGGCGTCCAGTTCAGATGACAATTTCGAAGCCAGCGATACGTGGGATTTTTCTGCTTGTGCCAGATCACCCAGCAGCTTGCGAATGTCCGCATCTGATGTGCGTTTGGCGGCCTCAATATAATAACGATAGGCCTGCGCCTCCATCAACACGGCTTGCTTGCGGACATTTTCCAACCCCAGCGGACGCACCAGCCAATCGGGTTTGCGTTCGTAAAACCCTTTCACATGCTCGCGACGGATAAGTGGAATATTGGTGCCAAATTTTTCACGGTGCAGATCAATCAGTTGACGCCGGTGGTCGTTTTCCTCCTCGACCATTTCATCAAACACTTTGGCTGAAGCCGGATATTGCTCACGCAGGCCCTCGGCATAGGCTGCATAGATGCGGGCATCATCCTCTTCGGCAGATATCGCCAGCGCCAGCACCTCCTGTTCGCCCAGATCATCAAAGTGCCGCTTGCCAAATGACATAAATCTCGAAAACATGGATTTTCCTTTGATTAGAACGATTCTAATCTACTGAATAGGCCTCGCACAGGCATGGGTCAAGGGACAGATTGTCCGGTTTGTTGGCGGTGATCAACAAAACGTGTCGATTGTAAATTCCATTCAATAATTCTGGCCGGAAGTCGCTGTTGTATCAATCATCAACACGCCCTAGATATAGATCAGGGTGGAGTTCCAAATGGCGGTTTACGAAAGTTTTATGGACAAGGTTTCCCGCTGGATCGCTGACCGGCTGGAAACACCGTCTTCCGGTTACAAACCCTATACTCCGTCTGATCAGCAAACCCTGCTTGCCTGCCTTGAACCGGGGGACGTGCTGCTTATCGAGGGCAATCAGAAAGTATCGGCCGCCATAAAATACCTCACCCAATCGACCTGGTCGCACGCTGCACTGTATGTCGGTGATGCACTTGTGGATGTTGAAACCGAAAGCGGTGAGCCCGGCAGACTGATCGAAGTCAACCTTGGCGATGGCTGCGTTGCCGTGCCTTTGTCCAAATATGAAACCTACAACACCCGAATCTGCCGGGCGGTGGGTTTGAGCGACCAGGAAAAACAGGATGTTGTTGATTTCATGGTGGGCAAACTCGGGGTCAAATACGATCTTCGAAATATTTTTGATCTGATGCGGTATTTACTGCCAACCCCGCCGGTGCCTGTTCGCTGGCGGCGGCGGATGTTGTCAATCGGTTCAGGGGAGCCGACCAAGGCGATCTGTTCGAGCCTGATAGCGCAGGCGTTCCAATCAATCCCCTATCCGATTTTGCCGGCGATTACACTCGCGCCGGGGTGCACCTGCGCCAAATCAAACTATTCACGCCGGGAAATATTGCATATTCGCCATTATTCGCTATTCACGCCTCGAGATTTTGACCTTTCTCCGTATTTTTCGATTATCAAACCGACGGTCGAAAAAGGTTTTGATCACCGGAAACTCGTTTGGGGAAAGCCGCAAATTGAAGAAGAAACTGCCGATACCAAGGCCCGCACAATGGAAGACTGTCACGCCAGCGATGTGGATGACAAATAATACCGCCCATGAATGCTGAATTAAATTTATCGAACGAAGACAAGCCGTTTGTAATTGCCATTGATGGCCCGGCTGCCTCCGGCAAAGGAACACTGGCGCGAAAAATGGCGGCGGCGTTAAGACTGCCCCATCTGGATACCGGCCTCACCTATCGCGCGGTCGCAGCTGAACTGCTTGCGCGTAAATTACCATTGGATGACGAAAATCTGGCGGCCAAGATCGCCGGATCAGTTGATCTGGCGGGCCTTGATCGCGGCAGGCTGGCCGATCACCAGATTGGCAATGCGGCTTCAAAAATTGCTGCAATGAGCCGGGTGCGATCCGCCCTTGTGGCGGCGCAACGGGCTTTCGCCAACACACCGCCGGGCGCGGTTCTTGATGGTCGCGATATCGGCACGGTGGTTTGCCCGGACGCGGACATCAAGTTATTTGTCACCGCATCGGCAGAAGTGCGGGCCAGGCGACGCCATCAGGAAATGCTTGCCAACGGAAAACCTGCAACTTTTGACGAGATTCTCGCGGATTTGAATGTCCGCGATGCGCGCGACAGCACCCGCAAAGACAGCCCGTTAAAACCAGCTGAAGATGCCCTCTTGCTAGATACATCTAAAATGGATATAGAAGCAGCGTTTCTGGCAGCCATGAAATGGACCGACAAGGTTCTGGCCGCCAAAAATGAAGATTAATCCGGGTGCAATCTGAAAGATTGTGCCCTTTGGTGTTTGGCAAATCCGATCATCAAAATCTTCTTTAATTGTCTGTGAATGATCATTCGCGCCGAAAGTATCCCTGTTGGCAGGGTAATTTGTTCCGCATGCGGGACAGGATCATTCGTAGATGTGTGCAATTCCAACCAGTGGCGCGTCGACCGACAAGACCCTTAATTTGGCGATATCGGGCCAAACGGGATTGTTGGTACTCAGGAGTATTAATGTCAGACATGAATCCGAACACAGAAGACTTTGCAGCTCTTCTGGAAGAATCCTTTGCGACCCATGACCTTGCTGAAGGTTCCGTGGTAAAGGGCACAATCGTCGCCTTTGAAAAAGACCTGGTGGTGATTGACGTTGGCCTCAAGGTTGAGGGCCGCATTGCAATGAAAGAATTTGGCGCCAAAGCCAAAGACGGCTCGATGAAAATCGGCGATACGGTTGAGGTCTATCTCGACCGGGTAGAAAACGCACTCGGCGAAGCCGTTTTGTCACGCGACAAGGCACGCCGCGAAGAAAGCTGGATCAAACTGGAAGTCAAGTTTGAAGCCGGTGAAAAAGTTGAAGGCATTATCTTCAGCCAGGTCAAGGGTGGCTTTACGGTCGATCTTGACGGCGCAACGGCATTCCTGCCGCGCAGCCAGGTTGATATTCGCCCGATCCGCGACATCTCGCCGTTGATGAACACCCCGCAGCCTTTCCAGATTTTGAAAATGGATCGCCGCCGTGGCAACATCGTGGTTTCACGCCGCACCGTGCTTGAAGAGAGCCGGGCTGAACAACGCTCTGAAATCGTCCAGAACCTTGAAGAAGGTCAGGTTGTTGAAGGCGTCGTCAAGAACATCACCGACTACGGTGCATTTGTTGATCTTGGCGGTATCGATGGCCTGTTGCATGTCACCGACATGGCCTGGCGCCGGGTCAATCACCCATCCGACATTCTCTCCATTGGCGAGACTGTGAAGGTGCAGATTGTCCGGGTCAATCAGGAAACTCACCGTATTTCGCTCGGCATGAAACAGCTCGATAGCGATCCGTGGGAATCAATTGGCGAGAAATACCCGCTGGGTGCGAAAATCACCGGCCGGGTTACCAACATCACCGACTATGGTGCATTTGTGGAACTGGAGCCGGGCATTGAAGGCCTGATCCACGTTTCTGAAATGTCCTGGACCAAGAAAAACATCCACCCGGGCAAAATCGTTTCGACCAGCCAGGAAGTGGAAGTTGTGGTTCTTGATGTTGACCCTGCCAAACGCCGTATTTCGCTTGGCCTGAAACAGGGTCTTGCCAATCCGTGGGATTCGTTTGCAGAACAGTTCCCTGTTGGCACCGAAGTGGAAGGCGAGGTCAAGAACAAGACCGAATTTGGCCTGTTCATCGGCCTTGATGGCGATGTTGATGGCATGGTTCATCTGTCTGATCTCGACTGGAACCGTCCGGGCGAAGAAGTCATTGAGGAATACAACAAGGGCGACATGGTGAAAGCCGTGGTGCTGGATGTTGATACCGAAAAAGAGCGTATCTCGCTTGGTGTCAAACAGCTTGGTGGTGATCCAATGGCCTCTGCCAGTGCTGCTTCCGGTGGTGGTATTCGCAAGAATGCTATTGTTACCTGTGAAGTAACAGCCATTACCGATGGTGGTCTTGAAGTGCAGATTGCTGATACGGAAATGTCAGCGTTCATCAAACGCTTCGATCTTTCCCGTGACCGCGACGAACAGCGCCCCGAGCGTTTTTCGGTCGGTCAAAAGCTCGATGCCCGGGTCACCATGTTCGACAAGAAAAATCGCAAGATCGGCCTGTCCATCAAGGCGCTTGAGATTGCCGAAGAAAAAGAGGCCGTCAAACAATATGGTTCCTCCGATTCCGGCGCATCGCTTGGCGATATTCTTGGTGCTGCCCTGAAACAACAGGACGACGAATAGAATATTCCAAGTCGATAGTTATCAAAAGTTACGCGGGCCTGCGCTGAAATGCGCCGGCCCGTTTTGTTTGTATTCTTGCCCCCGTGCGCGTCTTGTTCTATTTCAATTGGGACAAAACCAATGAAAGAGATCACATGTCACTCGCTGTGGATGAAATACTGGACCGACGAAGGATGCGAAAACGCCTGACATTCTGGCGGATAATTGCTCTTTTGGGCCTGACCGGCACAATAATAGCCGCACTTGTGGCGGCAGGATTTGGCACATCGCTTTCAGGGAAATCCTCGCCGCATATAGCCCGGATATCGATCAACGGCTTTATCACCGAAGATCAAAAACTGATTGATGTGATCAACAAGGCGAAAAAGGACAAAAAAGTTGAAGGCGTTATCATCCGGATGAATTCGCCCGGCGGCGCAACCGTTGGCGGTGAAGCAATCTTTGAAGCGGTACGCGCTTTGGCGAAAGAAAAACCAACCGTTACCTCGGTAGGTGGACTGGCCGCATCTGCCGGTTACATGATTGCGGTTGCCACCGATCACATTGTTGCACGGCGTTCATCGCTGGTTGGCTCGATCGGTGTTTTGTTTCAATATCCCGATGCCTCAAAACTGCTGGATTTTGTCGGCGTCAAGGTCGAGGAGATCAAGTCGTCTCCTTTGAAAGCCGCCCCCTCACCGTTTTCTCCGGCCCAGGAAGATGCAAAAGATGTTCTGCGTGATCTGGTCAAGGACAGCTTTGGCTGGTTTCGCGGACTGGTAAAAGAGCGCCGCAATTACAGCGATGCCGAAGTTGACCTGGTTGCGACCGGACGTATTTTTTCCGGCGCCCAGGGATTGAAAAACAAATTGATTGATGCAATCGGCGGTGAACAGGTGGCGCGTGACTGGCTAAGCACGGAGCGGGGCTTGTCTAAAAAGCTGAAAATCGTTGACTGGAAACCGCAGGCTGAAAGCACAAGCCTGCTATCATCGCTTTCGTGGTTTGCCGACATTGACAGTAAATCCAACCTGCTGAATGCGGTGCCAGAGCTAAAGAAACTTAAAAAAATCGCCCGCGAACGTATATTTCTTGACGGTTTGCTTTCAGTTTGGCACGTTTCAGGTATAATGCCGGTCGAGGAGGGGGAAATCCGTTGATCAAATCTGAATTAGTACAAAAAATTGCCGATAATAATCCGCATCTTTACCAACGGGATGTCGAGAATATTGTAAATGCGATTCTGGATGAAATTACCGAGGCCCTGGCAAATGGAAATCGGGTGGAACTTCGTGGATTTGGTGCTTTTTCGGTTAAAAACCGGCCAGCCAGAACCGGGCGGAACCCTCGCACCGGCGAGAAAGTCGAAGTTGAGGAAAAATGGGTGCCGTTTTTCAAGACCGGTAAAGATTTGCGCGAACGCCTAAACGCCAGTTGAATCTATTGGCAAAATTGCCTAAATAGCGGTGACCGGACCTTGCGATACTGTCGCCGGGTTATTGTTGCCCACCAAAAGGTAGAACATCGTGCGCCATTATCTCTCATTGCTCATTCTCGTGCCTCTGGCGATTGTGCTGATCGCATTTTCTGTGGCCAACCGGCATGTGGTCTCCCTTTCGTTTGACCCGATCAATTCAACCGACCCGGTATTTGCGCTGCAATTGCCCATGTTTGTGTTTGTATTTGCAGCCCTGGCAATTGGCCTGGTTCTTGG
>JALTNS010000409.1 GCA_027000565.1 Rhizobiaceae bacterium
TCACCTGTAAAGCACAATACTTTTCCCGGATATTTTTGATCCAGATTTTTGAACAGGTAGTTAGCCGTTTCCTTTGATTCCGTAAAAATAATGGACTTTCCTTCAAGGACTGGCGGTTCCTGCGCTAATCGTTTCTTGAATGCAATAATTTTTGGGTCGCGCGTAACGCGCTTCCACATATCTTGGATTTCTCGCAGTATTGCGCGGTCACTATAGAGATCGTCTTTCAAGGTTTCATCGAATTCATTCGAGGCGAACTCTTCCGCTTTTCCATCTTCGATAAGTCGGTCAATTGCTTCCAGGTCACCCTTCTCCAGGTGCTCAAAAATCTTTTGTGTATGTTTTGCGCTCACATAGACTTTTCCACCTTCAAATTCCTCTATGAATCGGTCGTATGAAATAACAAATCGATTGAGTGTCTGGGTGAATGCAAAAAAGCTACTTTCAAGGCGCTTGATAAGTAGCATCTTCATGAATTTCATCATGTTCTGCTGGCTTTGCCTCTCCATGGCAGTCACGGTGCCAGTATGATGCAACATGGGTGTATAGCGAGCATATTTGAAATCGTTCGAAACCAGTTCAATAGTCCGAAAGAATATACGATCCTCTTCAGGGTTAAATTCGTAATAGATGGGTTTGGGTTCCGCAATTTCTGGGAATTGCATATCTTGTTGCTTCAGGTCATCCCCATAGTATTCGACGATCTCTTTTCGAGTACGACGCACCATGAGATATTTTAAAACGCGTTCCCTAATTAGGCGTGCGTTTTCTTTAGTCGTTGCAATGTATTCACCCTTATCTTTTTTTCTATCCAAGCCTTTTAATTTTCGTTCTAGGCTTTTGAAAAAACCTTCCAAATCTAGTAAATTTGGAATTGTGCTGAGACGCGTTCGTTGGAACAATTTGATTTGGGATAATAGATCGCTTGGGGCGTTATTATAAGGCGTGGCCGTCACGAGAATAACTTTTTTCCCACGGCAAATTTCAGCAAGTTTTGAATAAGTATCCGTCGTCTCGGATCGAAATCTATGAGCCTCATCTATAAGAACAACATCGAAATCGGTATGCTCCCCATTCGAAATG
This sequence comes from Rhizobiaceae bacterium, assembly GCA_027000565.1. Classification (GTDB taxonomy): domain Bacteria; phylum Pseudomonadota; class Alphaproteobacteria; order Rhizobiales; family Rhizobiaceae; genus SZUA-100. The sequence goes on from JALTNS010000409.1 coordinate 1,084, forward strand.
ATTTTGTCGAGAATACCAATTGATCGACACCGATAATCCCTGGCACGGAAACCAAATGTTCGAAATGCATTTTCCCAGCTACCCTGGTTGTTTTCATCTATCAAATGCGGTGGAGCTAGAACCAACACTCTTCGATTTAGCTCCTGGCAGAGCATTGTTCCCATAAATGTTTTTCCGAGACCAACCACATCTGAAAGAAATACGCCTCCATACTCATCTATTATTTTTCGGGCGTTTATTACCGCGTGATCTTGGTATTTTAGTTCTTTGAAATTGTCTGGTCGATACCGGTGATCCAGCGCCTCATCTTCGTTAATCTCTTCCTTAAAGTACTCATAAAGGAATTTTAAATATAGCTCATATGGCGTTATATCCTCGCGGAGCCATGTATCTTTTTGGATGGTTTCTATATACTTTTCGCTTACATCGACACCCTTCAGCCAGAGTTCTTCAAATTTAGCCTTTGCGAACTCATAGTCAGAGCGGTTTTTTAGCTCCACATTAAACTCAAGGTTCTCAACCAAACCATTTTGTGTGAAGTTACTGGACCCAGTGATTACTCGTCCGGCATCCATGGTTCCCTCCTCAAAACTCATTACATATAGCTTGGAGTGGATTTTTTCTTCTGGGTAAGCGCGAATTTCAAGTTTGCCCGTTTTTAACCATTCAAGAAATTTTTTAACCCCTTCTTCGACAGAGTAATTATTTTCCGAGCTTTCCATCTCCTCTCGAACTGCCTCACCAAACTGCTCACCTACTTCTTTATGTGATTGAATCCGCTGGATGAGGTCAAATGTCTGACGATTAGTGCTTATTCCAATCAATATTCTTATTGCTTCCGTTTTTTCCAATGAAGGATACATGGCATGGAAACCGCTGGTATAAAAATAGCCGACCAGGACATCAAAAAACTGAGTTGATTTCAAGAGCGTTGCAAACCTATCGCGTAGGTTTGAATCACCTTCATTGGTGATAAATGTTAAATCGTTTTGCATAGCTCTCTTGTTCTGTAAAAGGAATTATTTCAGTAACACTGAATGTGTTTGTTTCATTGTAAGAATTTATCCAAAACTTGCAAACTCTGACTACTATAATGAGTTTTGATCTCGCCCCCTTGTTTTCTTTATATGAACAATTATTGATAGCTATACCCTAGCAGATAGCTATTTGCTATCATTTGGATAGCAACAGAATGACAACCTCCAGTAAACTCTGATAGCTACTCAGTATCATTTTGCTACTTGGTAGCTATTAGCTATCATTTTGCTATCATCGAAATAGACTTGCTATCTGATAGCTATTGGATATCATAAAGATACTAGATAGCTACTTGCTATCATCTAGCTATCATTTAACCGATATAGGCATGAGCATGAAAACGATTGTATTTGCAGCAAGTAAAGGTGGAGTAGGGAAAACAACTCTATGCGCCGCACTTTCTGCCTTTGCCGGTGAGCACGGCAAAACCGCAATAATTGATCTCGATCCGCAGGGAAGCCTTTCCGCGTGGTGGAATAAACGCGAAAGCGATAGCCCTGAGCTTATTGAAAGCTCAGCGGCAGACCTCCCAGAAACACTCGAAAAGGCGAAGGCTGCTGGCTATAAATATGTGTTTGTAGATACGCCACCAGCACATATGGCAACCATTGAAGCCGGTATCCAGAATGCAGACTATATCCTGGTTCCATGCCAGCCTTCACCGATAGACATTGAAGCCATTGGCGACACGCTTTCGGTGATCGAAGAGCTTGGGAAGCCCTTTGCCTT
>JALTNS010000410.1:0-1777 GCA_027000565.1 Rhizobiaceae bacterium
TCAAAACACAGGACTTTCGCCTCAGCTGCTATCTTGCCTGCCACCGGAGCGATGGGATCATCGCCTTCGACTGTGCCGGCTTTATGTTTTTGTCGCCACTGATGAATCAGACCATGAACATCGGCCATAAATTCGTGAAAATGAACACGTTCTTTGTAGGAACATTCCAGCACATCAAAAAACAGATCCATCAACATGGATTTGCCACGGCCAACGCCGCCATAGATGTATGCGCCCTTCAAAGGAGGTTGGCGTCGACCCACAAGCCGGTCAAAAAAACCGGCATTACCCTCATAGTTCTTGAGTTGACTGCACAGGATATCAAGATGCTCAACAATGCGATCCTGATTGCTGTCTTTATCGAGCTCACCACTGTCAACCTGATCCTGGTATCGTCTCAGAAGTTCATTTGCCACGATCAGAACCGTCGTTCAACCATCAGTTTCTTAATCTCGGCAATGGCTTTGGCCGGATTGAGGCCTTTGGGGCAGGCTTTGGAGCAGTTCATAATTGTGTGGCAACGGTATAATCTGAACGGGTCTTCGAGATTATCCAGACGCTCACCGGTGGCTTCATCACGGCTGTCGACCAGCCAGCGATAGGATTGCAGAAGGATTGCCGGCCCAAGATAACGGTCTTCATTCCACCAGTAGCTCGGGCACGAGGTTGAACAACAGGCGCACAGGATACATTCGTACAGCCCGTCAAGCTTCTTGCGGTCATCATAGCTTTGCCGCCACTCATCTTCGGGTGCTGCGGTTGTGGTTTGCAGCCATGGTTCGATTGAGCGATGCTGGGCATAAAAATTGGTCAGGTCAGGGACAAGATCCTTGACCACCGACATATGTGGCAGGGGGTAGACTTTTACCGCTCCGGTGACTTCATCCATACCTTTGGTGCAGGCCAGCGTATTGGTGCCGTCGATGTTCATGGAGCACGAACCACAGATGCCTTCGCGACACGAGCGGCGAAACGTCAGGGTCGGGTCAATTTCATTTTTGATTTTGATCAGGCCATCGAGGATCATCGGTCCACAACTATCAAGGTCAACGTAATAAGTGTCTACCTGGGGATTTTTGCCATCGTCCGGGTTCCAGCGATAGATTTTAAACTCCTTAAGGTTCGATGCACCTTCCGGCTTGTCCCAGATTTTACCCGAGTTGATTTTGGAGTTTTTTGGCAGAGTGAGCTCAACCATTACAATGTTCCTCTAGTAGACCCGTGCCTTGGGTTTAATATAACTCACTTCATTGGTCAGGGTGAAATCATGCACCGGGCGATAATCTATTGAGACGCTTTTTTGGTTATCGTCGACATAAGTCAGCGTGTGTTTCATCCAGTTTTCATCATCACGATCGGAAAAATCTTCGCGGGCATGGCCGCCACGACTTTCCTGACGGTTAAAGGCGCCCTCCATGGTGACAACCGCCTGAGTGATCAGATTGTCAAATTCCATGGTTTCAATCAGATCTGAATTCCACACCAGCGAACGGTCCGTGACCTTGACATCATCGCTGGAGTGCCAGACGTCGTGAATAAGCTTTTGACCTTCTTCAAGGATATCGCCGGTTCTGAATACAGCGCAATTGCTCTGCATGACCTTTTGCATATTGAGCCGCAACTTTGCGGTGCTTGTGCCACCTTCAGCAAAGCGAAAGCGGTCCAGTCGCGACAAGGCAAGCTCACCGGCATCATGGGAGAGTTTCGCGTGGGCCTGATTGGGCTCGAGCGTTTCAGCACAGCGCAAGCCGGCAGCGCGGCCAAAGACAACCAGATC
>JALTNS010000410.1:1787-2836 GCA_027000565.1 Rhizobiaceae bacterium
TTGATCCCAGCCGGTTAGCACCGTGAACAGACACACATGCAGCTTCGCCAATGGCCATAAGCCCCGGCACCACCGCATCAACATCGCCTTTGGTCGGCGAGATTACTTCGCCATGATAATTGGTGGGGATACCACCCATATTATAATGAACCGTCGGCAATACGGGAATGGGTTCCTTGGTTACGTCGACGCCGGAGAAAATACGCGCTGATTCAGAAATGCCGGGCAGACGTTCGGCCAGGATTGCCGGGTCCAGGTGATCAAGATGAAGATAAATATGATCATTTTCGCGACCAACACCGCGACCTTCGCGGATTTCAAGGGTCATGGCGCGTGATACCACATCGCGCGAAGCAAGGTCTTTGGCGGAAGGTGCATAGCGCTCCATAAAGCGCGCGCCTTCGGAATTCACCAGATACCCGCCTTCGCCGCGTGAGCCTTCGGTGATCAGGCAGCCGGAACCATAGATGCCGGTGGGATGAAACTGTACAAATTCCATGTCCTGCAACGGCAGTCCGGCACGCAGCACCATGGCATTGCCATCACCGGTACACGTGTGGGCGGAGGTGCAGGAAAAATAGGTGCGGCCATAGCCGCCGGTGGCAAGAATTGTTTTGTGGGCACGAAAACGGTGCAGGGTGCCATCTTCCATGTTGAGTGAGACAACCCCGCGGCAGACGCCATCTTCCATCATCAGGTCAATGGCAAAATATTCGATAAAAAATTCGGCTGAATAGCGCAAAGCCTGACCATAAAGCGTATGCAGGATAGCATGGCCGGTGCGATCAGCTGCAGCACAGGTGCGCTGGGCTGTGCCTTCACCAAAATTGGTGGTCATGCCACCAAAAGGCCGCTGGTAAATCTTGCCTTCTTCAGTGCGGCTGAAAGGCACACCAAAATGTTCAAGTTCGTAGACAGCGGCAGGGGCTTCACGACAGAGATATTCAATTGCATCCTGATCGCCGAGCCAGTCCGAGCCCTTGACCGTATCATACATGTGCCAGCGCCAGTCATCCTCGCCCATATTGCCCAAAGACGCTGATATGCCC
>JALTNS010000411.1 GCA_027000565.1 Rhizobiaceae bacterium
AATGCCGGATGCTTCCGCACCAACCGCCATAGGCAACTTGCGTTTGGCAAATGCCATGCCGCGCCAGCCCCAAACATCAATATGATTGAGCGCCACAACCCTGATCTGCAATTGCACTTCGCCGTCCCCAGGGTCGCCGGGGCTGGCAATTTCGACGGATTTTACTTCCTTGTCGGATATCAGCTGCAAGGCACGCACGGGCTTATTACTCCACGGAATTCAGGTTTGATGCGGTTTATACGATGTTTGCACGAAGTACCAGAGGCGAATAAAAGAGGGAAATAATTTGATCATTCATATGCGAATCGAAACCGGTGACCTATTTTTTATCAAAAGCCCTCTGGGCATTGTTCAAACCGCTGACAGCAATCACTCTGCTGCTGGTTTTGGGACTGCTAGCACAAAAACTGGCACGAAAAAGCTCATTGCTGCGTCGCACCGGTGGTGTGTTTATTGGTCTCTCTGCGCTCCTGATATTTATGCTTGGTTTTACCAATGTTCCCGACCGGATGTTGTATGTTCTGGAAAATCAGGCTGCAACGTCAAAATTACCAGAAAACCCTGCTGGAATAATAATTCTGGGTGGCGGGCTGAACCCGAGAGTTACGCGCAGCCGACAGGTCGATTATGCACTCGATGGCAGCGGTGACCGGTTGATTCGGGGATTTGAACTGGCTCGCAAATTTCCGGGCATTCCGCTTGTTTATTCCGGTGGTCCGGCAAGACAATCTGAAACTCGCGATATGGAAACCGAAGTCGCCCGCAGGCTTGCAATCGCGCTTTACGGGAACGACTTGAACATGATTTCCGAGAGCCGGTCCCGGAATACCTGGGAAAATGCAGTTTTTACCAAGACACTTGTCAATCCAAAACCAGGTGACGTCTGGATAGTGGTGACATCGGCCTATCACGGTGTAAGAACACGTGGAATATTCCAAAAAATCGGCTTCGAAATCAACCTGCAGCCGACTGACTACAGGGCAGAATTTGACATTCCATTTGAACTGTCGGTGGACCCTGTTGGCCAGCTCAAAAAAGCTGAGCTGACCTTGAAGGAACTGGCTGGAATAATTGCCTATACTTTACTGGGGCGGATGGACTGGCCGTTTGGCAAGTAGACCTATACAACCACAAACTGGCCCATCATGCCGGCATCTTCATGTTCAAGAATGTGGCAATGGTACATGTAGGGCGTATCGGGATCGGCATAGTCCTGAAATTTGGCGATTACCCGCACCCGGTCACCTGGATTGATCAGTACCGTATCCTTTAACCCGCGTTCGCCGGGATGAGGGCGCGAACCGTTGCGGGTGAGGATCTGAAACTGAACATCGTGGACGTGGAACGGGTGCGGAATTGGCGATGTGTTGCCGAGTTCCCAAATTTCCGTATCACCCATTTTGACGGTTTCATCAATTCGATTCATTTTCATCGCACTGCCGTTAATGGTGTGCGAGTTGGTAAGCCCGAGCATCACCATCGGCCCCATAGCCATTTCAAGCACGAACGGACGTGTTTTCACAGCGTCTGCCTGATTTAACCAGTCAATTTTTGCCAGTTTGGCTGGAATGATCGCCGAGTTCTTGAGGCTTTGCGATGGACGAATTTCGAGGAAATTGAACGACTGTGAGCCTCCGCCCATCATTCCGCCCATCATTCCCATGCCCATACCGCCGGAAGATGCAGCAGCCCGGCTTTGAAGAATGAAATTGTTGCCACCGGAAACATCGACCAGAATTTCGGCCCGTTCGCCCGGAGAAAGGGTAATATTGTTGGTGTTGTAAGGTGCTTCAAGCAAACCGCCATCGGTGCCAATTTGCGCAAATGAGCGACCATCATTGAAGCCTAGATTGTAGGTGCTGGCGTTGGATCCATTGAGAATACGAAGGCGGATAATCTTCGATTTGGCCTCAACAAACGGTGACAGGGTGCCGTTAACCATCGGTACATTGCCGACGAGTCCCATCATGATATCCGGCCGTGAAGGGCTATAATCCATACGGCCATCACGGTTAAACCTGCGGTCCTGCAGAACAACCGGGATATCGTCCACCCCATATTCGCGTGGTAAATCAAGAGCCCCGCTTTCTTCGTCATCGACAATAATCATACCGGCAAGACCCTGCCAGACATGCTCTGAGGTTTTGTGGAATTGATGCGAGTGATACCAGAATGTTGCGGCCTTTTGTTTTACTTCAAACGACGGTGACCAGGTGGCGCCATTGTCAATCGGCTGGTGTGGGCCGCCATCCTGACTGGCCGGAAGATGCAGGCCGTGCCAATGCAGCGTCGTGGTTTCACCAATGGTATTTTTGACATTGATCTGGACATTTTCACCGTTGCGCATTCGCATGGTGGTGCCGAGATAGGTGCCATTAATGCCACGGGTGGGCGTTTTAAGACCCTTGAAAAACTCGGTAACACCATTTTGGATATTCAGATCATAGACCGTTTTGTTGCCAACCCGGCGGCCTTCGTCGACGGGAGGGATTTTTAGTGGATTAATATGAGCGTTTGCTGACTGTGCGAACGATGAGAGAGAAGGCAATAACAGACCGGAGACGGCAGCAATTCCACCCGCGGCTGAATTCTTGAGGAATGTACGGCGGGTTGTGGTGTGGGCGATTTGGTTGCCTGTCGGGAGGTTTTTCATAATATTATCCTGTTGCGCAATTTGCGTTTCTCGGCAGAGCACCACGTGCTCCTGGTTTGTGTTGGTTGCCAGACCATCCGGGATATAAAATCTGGACGCGGGTTAATAATTTGCCGGATTGTCCAGCTGAAGGCTACAAAACATCTGTCTGACTATATGGTCATCAATTGCCA
>JALTNS010000412.1 GCA_027000565.1 Rhizobiaceae bacterium
GCGCAACCAAGAAAAATATTCGCCAGAATTGTCGATCGAGACCGCAACAACCGGTCGTGACCATAATGCCGTGATAGTATACGCGACTGCTGACGAAACAGCCAAAATTCAGATAACTTCATAAAAATCCCACCCGATCTTAAAAACATATGATCGACTGTGAGGTTGCCGACAATGGATTTATATTAGTTTAACAGAGAAATATTCAGATACCAACGAGGTTAACGAATTGTTCACGCACAATTTTGGTAAAAATATCGTCATAAAAAACAGAATTTACTTATATTTACTATATTTGAAACTTACAAACTGAAAAATTTCTCAGGAATCCATCAGGGTTTTCTTGGCCAAACTAAAATCACTGTCAATCCACCTGTTTTCAAGTGTTGTGAGTATTTGACCGAGCTGTTTCCCCGGTTTCACACCCGCATCAACAAGATCACGGCCTTTTACGGGAAATTTCGGCTTTTTCCATTGATTGGCAAAGTCCAGCAGTTCATTCAGTTTTGATGCTGAAATCAGATCATCATTATTGTGGGCGCCTGATTCCCGCAATCGTGCCAGTTCAAGCTGCATCACATCGACAATGCCGTCGCGCGAACTGCGGTAAAGAAGTTTGGCCAAATCTTTCTTGTTCATATCGATGTTCGGCAAAGGGCTATCGGCCCAGACAATCAATCGCTCACGGTTGGTATTTGAGAGTTTCAACCGCTCGCCAAGAGCATCGACGACCTTTCGTTGCGGTGGTATTATTGCCATCAACCTGCGCAATGGATCGATACCCCAATCAAGTTCTTTTTCCGCCTGAATCAGCCGGGGTAACGCATCAACTCCCCATTTTTCACTTTCCGGCAACACAACATTGAGAACGCCGGACTGGCGCATCCATAATAATGCCCGTGCCGGGTCTGGAGCTGCCAATAGTTTACGCAATTCATTCCAGATCCGTTCAACTGAAAGATTGTCAAGCGATTGTCTGGTGCGGACGCAGGCTTTCAATCCTTCCCGGTCCGGCGCACCGCTGCCATACCAGGCAAAAAACCGGAAAAACCGCAATATCCGCAGGTGATCCTCTTTAACTCGATCCTCGGCATTGCCAATAAACCGCACAATCCGGCTTTCGATATCGTTTTTTGCCTGCAAGGGATCATAAACCCTGCCGGCACCATCTGCATAAAGCGCATTGATGGTGAAATCCCGCCGCCTGGCGTCTTCCAGCCAGTCCCGGCCAAACCGCACAACCGCATGGCGACCGTCGGTTTCAATATCTGCGCGAAGCGTTGTGATTTCATACCCTTTGCCACCTGAAACAGCGGTAACTGTTCCATGATCAATACCGGTTGGAACAACTTTTATGTTTTCGCTTTCAAGTTTCTCGATTACCTGTTCCGGCAACATTGTCGTCGACAAATCAATATCTGCCACCGGCTCACCCAATAGAGAATTTCGCACCGCACCGCCGTTAATCCGCGCTTCTTCACCGTTTTGGCCAAGCAAATTCAGCAATTGTTGCAATTCCGGGTTTTCCAACCAGTCGGCATTTAGCAGTTGAACACTCATCCATACACCCGCTCATAAATCATGCGAATAATACCCGCGGTCAGTCCCCATATGGGTTTTACATCGCGGCCGACGCCATATGGCATCTTGTAAAAAAAGCGCTCCTTATCGTCCCACATCGCGCTGCCAATCTGGTGATTGAGCGGATTCATCAAAAATGACAATGGCACTTCAAATGCCTCCGCGACCTCATGCTCATTGATTTTCAGAACAAATCCCGGATCAATGATGCCCACAACCGGGTGCACCCGGTAGCCGGAGCCCGAACGGTAGTCCCCCAAACGACCCAAAACTTCAACATATTCAGGCTCAATCCCGACCTCTTCATGCGCTTCACGCAGGGCAGCAGATTCAGGGGATGCATCACTGGTGTCAATTTTTCCGCCTGGGAGCGCAATCTGCCCACGGTGCGAAGAAAGATTTTCCGTTCGCGTGGTCAACAAAACATTGGCACCATCCGGCCGGTCAATCAGCCCGAACAACACCGATGCATCCCTGAGTGCAAACTGGTCTTGTGAAAAATTGTCGGGATTTAGAATATGATCACCGCCATGTTGATCGAACCCCTCACAATCACAGCGTTGATGGAACCTGTGTCGAAACTGGGCAGCGCTGATAACTGCTTGAGGTTCATCCATTATTTTCATCCAGATCAGCCACCGTCATTACCGGAAACAACGAGCCATTTGATCTCAGCGCAAACATCGGCACTCCATCAATTTTGATTTCTTCGCCAAGTGCAATCAACTCATACATAACCGCACGGTTGACCAGCGCCTCGAGCCTTCCGCGCACCAGTAAATAGGGTTTTACCCCTTGATTTTCATCAACTATTTCAAACCGCAAAGGGTTATTCGGCCCCGCCTCGACAACGTCACCGACATTGGTTCGAAACGTCAAAACCTGCTGTTCGCCTTCGCCCTGACAATTGAGTTCAACCGCAACAAACGGTGCATCTTCCACCGAGATCAGTATCTTTTCAACCGGCGTAACCAGATAGGTTTTTTCGTCTTCGTCCTTGCGCAAGACAGTTGAAAACAACCGAACAAGTGGCGCTCGACCTATTGGCGTTCCCATATAAAACCAGGTGCCATCGCGCTTGATGACTATATCGAGCTCACCGCAATAGTCAGGATGCCAGTTCTCAACCGGCGGCAATCCCTTGCCGTGATTGCCGGCACGGGCAACCAGCGCCTCAAGCGCAGAGGTTCCCTGTTGCATGTCCTGCAACTCCGGCCGGTCCTGCATTGACTTG
>JALTNS010000413.1 GCA_027000565.1 Rhizobiaceae bacterium
TCGTCTGGCCATGCACCACCCGCACGCCCGCACCCTCCGGCAGATAAACATCCAGCCGCGAACCAAAGCGGATGAGGCCAAAACGATCGCCCATACCGATTTCTTGCCCCTCCTCAGCCCAGCAAACAATGCGGCGGGCTACAAGTCCGGCAATCTGCACCACCGCAAGCGGACCATGCGGGCTGTCGATAATCATGCTGTTGCGTTCGTTTTCACTCGACGCCTTGTCGAGATCGGCACTGAGGAATTTTCCCGGTTTATAGAAAACACCGTTGATCTTGCCGCGCACCGGTGCCCGGTTCACATGGCAGTTGAAAACATTCATAAACACTGAAATGCGCAACATCGGCTTGTCACCAAGCCCCAGTTCCACCGGCGGCACCACCGGCCCGATATGTGATACTGTACCATCGGCAGGCGAAATGACCAGATCGTCCGATATCGGTGTGATGCGTTCAGGATCGCGGAAAAAATAGGCACACCATCCGGTAAGCAGCAGGCCAAGATAAAACAGCGGAGACCAGAACCAGCCAAGCACCAGTGCAGCTATGAAAAACATGCCAATGAAACGATACCCCTCCGGGTGAACGGGAACGAGGGATGATTTGATACTGTTGGCAATACTCACTTGAGTCTCCGGCATGTGGTTTTTTAAACCATATAGGCGGATAGCACGGTTAAGCCAAGCTTTTGGTTCACCTCACTGGCCGGTCGGTTAATTAACAGGTTTTCAAGACACCGGCGTTTTGCGTTCGATCACACCAAGTTCGTCATTGGCCCGCGCCAGCCGCAGCCGTTCCTCGGCCTCGGTTGCCTCGCGTTGGCGTGCCCACATTGCAGAATAAAGACCGTCCTGATCGAGCAGGTTACGATGGGTGCCGCGTTCACATATCTCCCCATCTTTCAGCACAATGATTTCATCAGCTGCAATAACAGTCGAAAGGCGATGGGCGATAACAAGTGTTGTGCGGTTTTTTGAAACCACATCAAGGGCTGCCTGAATTTCCTGCTCCGTTTGGGTATCAAGTGCCGATGTCGCTTCATCAAGAATAAGAATCGGCGGGGCCTTGAGGATTGTGCGGGCAATCGCCACCCGCTGTTTCTCGCCACCGGAAAGTTTTAATCCCCGTTCACCGACTTCAGACTGAAAACCCTGCGGTAGTGTGGCGATGAAGTCCTTTATTTGTGCCCGGTCTGCTGCCTGTTCAACTTCTTCGTCACTGGCATCTATACGGCCGTAGCGGATATTGTAGGCAATAGTATCGTTAAACAGCACTGTATCCTGCGGCACCATGCCAATGCCGGCGCGCAGGGATTTCTGTGTCACTTCCCGCAGATCCTGACCATCAATGGTAATTGCACCATCGCTGACATCGTAAAATCTGAACAACAGACGGGAAATGGTTGATTTTCCGGCACCCGATGGACCAACAATCGCAACAGTTTTACCTGGCGGCACTTCAAAACTGACATTTTTCAAAATCGGCCGGTCGGCATCATAATGGAAAGAAACATTGTCGAAACGTATTCCGCCGGAACGAATATCAAGCGGTTTGGCATCGTCACGGTCGCGGATTTCGCGCTCAACCGAAAGCAGATCGAACATCGTTTCAATATCGGTCAGCCCCTGCTTGATTTCGCGGTAGACAAATCCAATAAAATTGAGCGGAATGGAAAGCTGCATCAACAGCGCATTGACCATAACAAAGTCGCCGATGGTTTGCTCTCCAGCCTGCACCGCCATCGCAGACATGGCCATTACAACCAGCATGCCGACGGCAAAAATGACAGTTTGACCGAAGTTCAACCAGCCAAGCGATGTCCATGTTTTTGTTGCCGCCGCCTCATACCTTGCCATGGAGCTGTCAAACCGTTCAGCTTCCATTTCTTCATTGCCAAAGTATTTCACTGTTTCATAATTCAGCAATGAATCGACGGCCTTTGAATTGGCGTCCGTGTCGCTGTTGTTCATGTCGCGGCGAATAGAAATGCGCCAGTCACTGGCCTTGACCGTAAACCAGGTATAGGCCCACACAGTGGCGGCAATTACGATCACGTAGGATATGCCGTAGTTCAAGCCGAGGATTGCTGCGGTCATCGCAAATTCGAGCAGGGTCGGTGCGGTGTTGAGAATGGTGAAACGAACAATTGTTTCAATACCCTTGGTGCCGCGTTCAATAATACGCGACAGGCCACCGGTTCGCCTTTGCAGGTGAAAACGTAAAGAGAGCTGATGCATGTGAACAAAGGTTCGGTAGGCCAGTTGTCGCACCGCATGCTGGCCCACCCGGGCAAACAGCGCATCGCGCAACTGGTTAAACCCGACCATGACAATGCGCGCACCGGCATAGGCCACAACCAGCATAACCGGGGTTAAGAATATTGCGGGCAGGTAGGGGGAAGTCAGCGGATTGTTGTCGAGCGCATCGGTAGCCCATTTATAAAAGTAGGGCACCAGAACAGTTACTACTTTGGCCAGAACCAGAAAAAATGCCGCCCACGCGACACGGATTTTTAAGTCCGGCCGGTCGGATGGCCACATATAGGGCCAAAGGTTTTTGATGGCGCTGACGGTTGAACCGTCGGCGGAAACTTTGTTTTCAGTATTAGGCAATCTTGATCTTTCGAATTCGGTTCAGTCCCGGGAGGACGAACAGCATTTGGAATTGCAACAGGTGCCAACGAGTTCTGATACCGCTTGCGAAATGGCCAGCAAAGCCTCGTCGTTTATACTATAACAGGATCGCTGGGCCTCGGTTCTGATGTCGATCAGACCGGCTGCAGCCAGAACCTTAAGATGTTGTGAAACCGTGGACTGGGCAAGCGATAACCGGCCAACCACGTCCTTGCAACAGCTGTCTTCTCGTGCTGCCAGATATTGCAGAATTTCCAGCCGGGCAGGATGGGCCAGCGCACTTAGACGTTCACTCCACTGGTCTCCCATCGGCGGAGAATTGACATAGTGCAATTTTTCGGCGGGTGTCTTCATCGCATGGCTCCCCGGCAGGCATTAATCGTTGACTTGCGATTAATATGGGTGAGCGCCTCGCCAAAATCAATTGCTGAATAGGATTTTTGTTGATTGCGCACAAAAGCAATATGCAAGACCCGCATAAATACCTGGTACACGAAAAGAGGCCGCGATGGGCGGCCTCTCGATCTGGTTCAATTCAAAAGAGCTTTAAGAAGTTGTTTCTTCTGCTGCTGCTTCATTGTTTTCACCACCGGCGTCAGTATCCACCTCTGCCTCACCTTCATCGCCATCGAGATCGGCGTCATCAGGATTGTCAAAAACATCTTCCGGGGCAAGTGTTTCATCTTCGTCGTCGTCAAATGCATCGCGCTGGGTCAGATCTTCACCAGATGCCTGACGCACGGCTTCTTCTTCAGAACGCGCCACATTGATGGAAATACCTGCTTCCACTTCAGGGTGAAGAATGATTTTCACATCATGTAGACCAATGGACTTGATGGGGGCCGGCAGTTCGATCTGGTTGCGGCCAACGGTAAAGCCGTTTTCTTCCAGAGTTGTGGCAATATCGCGTGCAGCAACCGAACCGTAGAGCTGACCGGTTTCGCCGGCCGAGCGGATTGCAATATAGATATTGCCGTTGAGTTTTTCGGCAATGGCTTCCGCTTCTGTTTTTCTTTCCAGATTGCGGGCTTCCAGCTGGGCGCGCTCAACTTCAAAACGCGCTGCATTGGCTTTGGTTGCACGAAGCGCCTTGCCCATTGGCAAAAGATAGTTGCGGGCGTAGCCGTCTTTAACGGTTACTTTGTCGCCCATCTGGCCAAGTCTGGCGATGCGCTCAAGTAAAATGATGTCCATGGTATATTCCTTTCAGTGGTATTTCAGGTGTTGTTTGGTGTGTTGATGACAGGTGGCATACGATTGGGGTCGCGGGCACGGAGGAAAAACAGCAGTTCGACCATGCCAACAATCAAAAACAGAACCATCGGAATGGACGTGGTCGCTGTTAAAACGTAGGCAAAAAACAGGATCTGGCTGCGTGCTCGCAGGCCCCAGGTGTAATAATGCATGACCGCCATGCCGATCATCGAGATCGCCATCGCCATGGTCCCAACCACGACCAGTGCCATACTTTGCAGGGACGGCACCAGCAAAGCCACCACCAGACCGGCGGCAAACAGCATCAGTGCGGTGCGCGGCAAACCGCTATCGGCGGCAATATTGTCTTTTGGTCGGGCAAATTTTGCCCGTTTACGGGCCATCCGCGCGGCAATATTCATGTTCCAGACAAGAACAGCAAGCGAGAATGGCGGTACAACCATTGGCAACATGGTTGCATAGAGAAGTGAATTTTCCTTGATCTGCTCTTCGTTGGTGACAGCATCACCGCTGGCGGCCAGTACCTGAACCATCATGTGTTCAATCTGGCTCGCGACCTGCTCAACGTCATAACCGGCCCACAAACCAAGGCCGATATATACAGCCGCAACAACCAGCGCCAGCCGGAACAGGATTTCGGAAAGCGGAAACCAGTATTTTTTGCCGTCTTCGCCTTCGCGGGAAAGACCAGCCAAATGACCGGCATAGGCAGCCGGGCCAACTATTGTCAGGCCGACAATGGCAACAACCTGTATCTGGCCCGCCATTCCTGTTGCCAGTGCGGCAACAATAGCAGCAATTATTCCGGCAATTGAGCCCCAGGCGAAACTTGCAAAAAACACCGGCACCGAGGCGACATAAATCAGCATGGTCAACAGGCCGGGGCGTGTTAACGCAAGCGCTGCGAGCACGGCTGAAGCCAGCCCGGCAATTACGGCGAATAGGAGATTTTTTGAATTGATCATGTCGCTGTCCTGCCGGAGTTCCGGGCAGTTAGAGGCGGGAAAATCCCGCCCCAACTTTAACTGGTTTTATTTGACCACATAGGGGATCAGGGCCAGAAAACGTGCACGTTTGATGGCACGGGCCAGTTCACGCTGTTTTTTGTGGCTGACGGCAGTAATACGCGAGGGAACAATCTTGCCGCGTTCGGAAATATAACGCTGCAGCAGTCTCACGTCTTTGTAGTCAATCTTCTGGGCCTTGTCGCCGGTGAAGGGGCAGGTTTTGCGACGACGTTGAAAAGGGCGCCGTGTTGGCATTTGTTCAATAGCAACCATGGGGATATCTCCTATTCAGCAGCGGTTGGCGCAGCAGCATCCGCACGCGGTGGGCGCGGGCGATCATCACGACCACCTTCACGACCGCCGGGGCGGCCACCGGGACGACCACCACGACGATCATCGCGGTCGTTTTTGCGCAATGGTGCGGATGGTGTTTCGTCATGTTCTTCAACGCGAATTGTCATGTAACGCAAAACGTCTTCGTGAAGACGCATCTGGCGTTCCATTTCGACAACCGCATCAGAACCGGCATCAATATTCATCAATGCGTAATGGGCCTTGCGGTTTTTGCGAACCCGGTATGGAAGGGTTTTAAGGCCCCAGTTTTCGATCTTGCCGACCGAACCGCCGTGTTCTTCAATAATACCCTTGAACTGTGCAATAAGGGCGTCGACTTGCTGGCCGGAAATGTCCTTCCGCGCCAGGAAGATGTGCTCGTATAGTGCCATGATTGGCCTTTCCTGTTGTGTTCGTTTCCAACGTCAAGCCTCATCGACACGACCGGTTGGCTTTTTGCAATAAAAAGCCGGAAAGGCGTGTCACGAAGTGTCGAGAGCGGAGACACGGGAAGCCGGACCATTTTGATCCTTCAACCGGCCCATCTGGACCGGTCAACCTTCCGTTCAGCCACCAGCTGGAAACCCGAACCTGTTTACGAGGCCGGGTTATAACCGTTGTTGACGGGAAAGCAAGCCTCTAATGGCTGAATTGCAATTGCTCGGTGTTTTATCGGTCGCCTTCACCAAACAGAAATTATAAATCAAATTTTGGCTTTAGGCTGTAATCGGATATGCTTTTATTTGGTAATCATTAAATCACGGCACGAACATGCCAAAAAAACCACAGGGAACGGATATGATATTTCTAACTTTTTCCAGATCGATGGCAGTTTCAGCCATATTGGTGCTCTATCCAATGTCCGCGACCTTTGCCCAATCGCCGCAGGAGGACATCGTTAAAAACTGGCTGCGCGCGGCTGACGGGGTGGATTTTCTGACCGTCAATTACAATGGTATCCGATATGACGCGGCGAGTGACATTACTTCGATTTCAGATTTGACGCTGAGCTTCGAAGTCGATGGCGCGAAAATATCTGCCTATAACGGGCAAACCCAAACAGGTTCCACGGGTCGAATTGAATATACATTGACGTTTCCGCTAATCGAGTTCGATAATCTGAGCCTCGATAACGGCTATTATTCCGCCCGTTCAATCACGGCTGATATTGTGAATTTGAAGTTCGATGTAGATGCCGAACCAAATTCGTCATCATCGGCTACCGGCACCTACAAAAATATGGTTGTCAACAATGTCGACTGGTCACAATTACCTGAAATCAGTGATGCAATAGACCGTCCGATCTCCAAATATTTCCCGGTCGTTGAAGCGTTGACAGATGTCAGCTTTGACAGTGCTTCGCTTGGCGGAATGACGATGAATCAGTCAACCGGCAATCCGGCAATAAATCTGATTTTGTCCTATGGTGCTTCCACAATCGGCAAGACAATTCGCGGCGATTTTTCCAGTATGGTGGTCGACGGCATGGTTATGACCATACGGGCATCAGATGATATGCCGGCCAAAACCGCAGCAATGATCAGCACCGATGTCAGTATCGGCGAAATGACGATTACTGATTATAATTTTGGCACTTTGCTGCGCAAATTTGCGCCCGGCGCCACATCCGCTGAAGATACCCCCTATGATACAGCCATCGGAAAAATGGCCGTTAATGAACTGAGAATCAATGCCGCCGGAGGCGGGTTTTCACTCGACAGACTGGTGTTGAGTGACGTTGGCATCCGCTCTCCGGGGGTGTCGGTACTGGACGAATTTGATCGTTTGTTTCAACTGTCCAATTCAGAAGAGCAAAAACCGGACGGGGAAGAAATTGTTGCGCTGATTGCCGATATTTACGGGGCATTCCGCCTTGGTGAATTTGAAATGGCAGGATTGCGGGTCAATGCACCGGGCGCGGTGCAGGGCAAGATGGACCTGTACCGGGTCAGTGATTTGTCTTCGGCCGGGTTGGGTGAGTTTCTGCTCAAGGGTATCAACTTCGCCGGCGGTCGGGGCGAATACTTCAACCTCGACAGTTTCTCGATTTCCGATATTGGTTTTCCGTCGCTGGATGCGCTGCTGAATCTTGAGGCGGCCGGGAAAAACAACGATATTGCCGCGATCATGCGGGCCATTCCGACCCTTGGCAGCTACCGCAGCAGTGGCCTGGAAATCAGGGTGCCGGGTCAGGGCGCGGTTTCGCTGATAGAGAGCCGTATCGAGATGGACAAATTTATAGGGCCGATACCAACGGATATTGAACTGGCGGTAAACGGTCTGAAATTCCCGGTGGCAATGATGGAAGGTGATGCACGACAGATATTCACTGAAATGGGGTTCAAGGATGTGGTGGTTTCCTACCGGCTTGATGCCAATTGGGACCGGGACACTAAAGTGCTGGCGCTTGATCTTGCCACCTGGTTGAAGAATGGTGGTGAATTGAAGGCCGAACTCGATATCGGCGGCATTCCGAAAAGCGTATTTGAAAATCCGCTGACAGCCCAGCAGGCGATCGGGTTTTTAACCGTGAACGGAGCAAATATTCAGTTCAATGACCAGTCGATCGTCAACAAGGGCATGACAATTGTTGCTGCAAAACAGGGCGTTGATGTGGCAACGCTTAAGGCGCAGGCGGTTGGCCTTCTGCCGTTTGCCCTGCAAATGCTGAACAACCCTGATTTTGTCAACGAGTTATCGGATGCGGTCAAACAATTGCTGGACAGGGGTGGCTCGATAACTGCCAGCGCCACACCTTCAGCGCCTGTATCGGTGATGCAGCTGATCGGGGTAGGGGCAACGGCGCCGGGCGCCATTATTGATCTGATGAATGTCAAGGTGAAGGCCGAGTGAAAATTCGAGTAGTTGTGGTTTCGATTGCGCCGCATCTTGCGGCGCAATCCTTGCTTGGTGATGGGCGTTAAAACCTTTTTAGAATCCCCAGTCGTATGGTAGCCAGACCCATTGCGGTATCTCTTTCTACTGCTGCAAATTTGGTTTTCTCGTCTTGGAAGCTATACGCCAAACCTTCTAGACGGGCCGACCAATCGTCATTGAGAGCATATTCAAATCCGACGCCAAAAACGAGGCCGGTGCGAAAGTCTTTACTGTTGGAAGTACCGACCGGTTTGGTGGCTATATCCGAAATTGCCAACCCTGCAGTTCCGTAAAACAGGGCTGAATTCCAACTCACACCGCCGCGCGCGCGGATTGAGCCGACAAAGTTGCCAGATGTTTTGACCGCTCCAAAAGTGACATCCGTTTTTTTAGCGTCGCCGCCAGCGGAGACAAGATCGGCCTCAAGGCCGAGCACGAAGCGGTCATTGAATATCCAATTATACCCGCCGACCACGCCGAAGCTTAGGGAGTTATTGTAAAGATCAAATTCTCCAGTTGCCGGGCTGCGGTCGATACTGGCACCTTTTGAGGAAATTCCGGCAGTTATGCCAAGATAAGCGCCACCATGCGGTAAATCGTTTTCGCCGGCGACCGCCAGTCTGGTGTAAATCGGGGCAAATACGATTGATGTCAGGGTGGCAATTGTAAATATTTTGATTTGGTTCATGGTATTCTCCGTTGTGAGGGAGGCCGAATATAGCAATTAATTATTGTATTACAATAATAAAATTATGAAAAAGAGGAAAAAATTGTCATAAATTTGTTGACCAGAGACACAAAGAGTGCTGAACTGGTTCAAACTCCACCAGATATGGATGAAATTTAATGAAAAATTGGAATGTGAAGCAGGCGGGCCACGCCAATAGCGAAATAAGGTTGCGGATCAAGTTCTTGAGTACGGTCGCCAGATGGTGTGCTTGGATCGGGCTGACAATTATTGCTTTAACTGCGGTCTATCTCGCCTATGTGGTGTATTATAATCCAGCGGGACTTGCGGACGCGGGACTTGCGGAAATGCTCAATCAGCAATTCTTGCCAGAGGGCTTTTTTGCCGGATTGCCATTGGTGGTCAAACTTATTATCTATGTCGCGATGTTAGGTCAGATTCTACCGGCATTATTAGGGTTTTATAGCGCGAACATCCTGTTTTCCAAATTCAATGATGGTGTGGTGTTTACCAGGGATGCGGCAAAGCGAATTCGCCTGATCGGATGGGTTATTGTGGTAATTCCACTCTGGACGATCATAGTGGATTTAGCGATTGCAGGAGTGCTGACGGTATTCAAAACAGTTGGCAAAGTCAGTATGACTGTCAGTTTTGAAGTTACCGACATGATGGCAATTGTCTTCGGGTTGCTATTCGTCATTCTTGGGCGAATTATAGGCGAGGCGGTAAAAATTTCCGACGAGAATCGTCAGTTTGTCTAGAAGGTGTCGTCCAGTTCGATTCCATATAGAGATGAAGAGGTAGTCTATATAAAG
Organism: Rhizobiaceae bacterium; assembly: GCA_027000565.1. GTDB lineage: Bacteria > Pseudomonadota > Alphaproteobacteria > Rhizobiales > Rhizobiaceae > SZUA-100. Next base: position 9,571 of record JALTNS010000413.1, read on the forward strand.
ATGAAGAGGATTTGACTGAAAAATCGCGATGCGAGAACAGGAGGGGTCAATAATGAATGCTGACTGCACAAGCCGGGGTTTGGGTCGAAACCAATGCCGATAATTGTCCGCCTTGATGTGATGATCGCCCTGCGTAAGGTCCGTTCCAAGGAATTGGCCGAGGCCGTTGGCATTACCGAGCAGAATATCTCATTGCTAAAATCGGGCAAGGTGAAAGGCGTTCGCTTCGAAACTCTGGCCAGAATTTGCGAATACTTGGATTGCCAGCCCGGCGATATCCTGGAATATGTGCCGGATTCGTCCGATAACAATTCTGATCAAGAGCAGGATGCTTGATTGCCCGAGATTGCAACCTTACCATAGAGGCTGCGGCATGCAGGCGGAGTGAATTACCCGAAGGTCCGCTTTATCTTTGAACCTGTATAAACGGTGTCGAATTGAAGGGTATTGTCGTTCTGATTTTAGATTACAATATCAAAGAATTGGGCAATGCTGATGAAGGCCTGAAAGGAATTCCATTCTGCCAGGAAACCATTTTTTCAAACGACGGCCCCGATGCATCAGCCCAGAATTTTTTCCAGATCGTTGAAGCTGGATGTCCAGCCGAAATTATGATTGTTGCGCGATTTGGCATTTTCAAACGGGCCCTGGGTCAGGGTCATCAAGGTGCCGGTGCCGCTTGCCGCAAGACACACCTCCACCTCGGTCTCAAAACCACGGCTGCCATCAGGTTCGTTCCAGGCCCACGAAAACACAAGCCGATCTGGCGGTTGCAGAATTTTATATACTCCGCTGACCGTTACCCGGTCGCCATTTGAACTCTCCATTGTGGTGGTCCAACTGCCACCTTCATGAATATTGAGATCGTATTCAGGCGTTGTCATGCCTTCGGGTCCCCACCACTGGACAAGAATTTCGGGATTTACCCACGCATTATAAACGTCGTCCGGTTTGGCCTCGAACTCCCGTATAATTCTCAGAATCCTGTCGTCATCCATTGTCAGCCCCCTTTGAATCGAGCAGCTTCTCCAACCGGTCAAAAGACAAATTCCAGAAACGCCGCTGTTCATCGATCCAGTTGCCGACTGCGTTGATCGCTTCGGGTTTGATCCGGCACATGCGGAATTGCCGGTCAACCCGCTTTTCAATCAGACCGCTTTCCTCCAACACCCTGATATGTCGGGAAATGGCCGGCTTCGATATGGCAAAGGGTTTAGCC
>JALTNS010000414.1:0-1740 GCA_027000565.1 Rhizobiaceae bacterium
CTTGTATAAGTATATAAGTAGGAGTATAATTTGTGAAGGATATTGAGTTTGTTGGCCGTTCTCTGGAAGCGATCCGGGATTTTCCCGTTGATGCAAAAAGAGAGGCGGGTTATCAGTTGGATCGGGTCCAGCGAGGTCTGGAGCCTACTGATTGGAAGCCGATGACTTCAATAGGTCAAGGCGTGCGTGAAATCCGCATCCAGGAGCAAGGGCAATATCGCATCATCTATGTTGCTAAATTTGAGGATGCGGTTTATGTTTTGCACGCCTTTCGTAAAAAGACGCAAAAAACGTCCAAGCCGGATATCGATGCGGGTAAACGGGCGTTGGGCGAAGTGGTTGAGAGGTTTCGGAAATGAGTGATCGATTTAATAGCGTCTGGGATGCTTTGGAAGATGACCCGGTTCGGGTTGAGAATTTGAAGCTAAGATCAGCGTTGCTGATAGCCATCAACGAAGAACTGACCGACCGAGGCTTGAAGCAGAAAGAGACAGCGGCACTGCTGCATATCACCCAGCCGCGTGTGAGTGCTCTGAAACAGGGGAAGGTCAACGAGTTTCGTCTCGATACGCTGGTGGATATTGCCCACCGTTTGGGCTTGCATGTGTCGATGGAGGTAGCAGCCTGACGCAGATATACACAGTTTGGAAAATGGCAAATACCAAACTATTATGTTAAATCATAGGGTGCGACACTAAAAAAGTGGTCTCTGTGATCGATATGTCCAACTATTAATCAGGAGTGTGTGGAGGACAACACAATGAGAAAAGTAGTCCTAAAAATCATGGATTCACTTATGGCCCTGTTTTTGGCAGTGGTTGTTGGTTTTTTTACTCACTGGTTGGTGGGTATGGCTATTGGGGCGTATTGCCTTACTCGAATGTTCTTTCCAAAACCTGTGGCGTTGGCACCGATCAATTCTCCGGCAAGACAGAAAAAACTAGAGGAAATGCGGCGAAGAGAGGATGAGGAGGAATCCGAACAACGATTCCACCACTATGGGGTATATGGTTCGCACTTGGATGATGACGAGTACTCCTCGCAGTTAGTCGAAGAAATCATTGACTAATTTCTTCCCCTTATCCTTGATGCCCTCTATCTGACGCTCACTGGGTAATACTCTCTCAGCGCCATCGCCGATAGCATCAACTAAAAGTGAGCTGTTTTCAGGGTCTGTTTGATGTTCAGTTTTATCTCTGACCACTTGTCCCGCAGTCGTTGATCCTGTTTCCCCCTTATCAATTCTTGCTCCAACATCCAAAAATTGCTGATCTGTTTCAACTGCGAGATTGAGTGCGTTTGAATTGATCTGCGCATCGGATTGTATCCCTGAACGTTCAGTTATTTGGCGAACAGTCGTGCCATTACTTCTTGCCACATCTATTATCTCATCGGATTGACCGCCGACTTCATTCATATAGCGCTGACCTGTAGACGTTACTCCGTCTGCTGATGGTGATTCTTTTACTCCCGCAAGTTCAACACCGAATGTTTTGGCGAATTCAGCGGCCTCTCCAGCGATGAATTGAGTGCCTTGCATATCGCCTTGATTGTGTTGAGCGATCATTTCTGACACATGATTGTCATCATGTCTGGATCGCATAAACTGTAGCATTGCTCCGCTGGTGTCAGCAGAAAAAGTAAATCCCTCTTCGTTCATTCGGGATGCGGCTTGTTGCCAGCTCTGAGATTCCTGGAATGATGCCTGGAGTCGATCAGCATGGCTGGTTTGATCATTGA
>JALTNS010000414.1:1750-2792 GCA_027000565.1 Rhizobiaceae bacterium
TAAAGTCCTGACCGACCTGGGCAGTGCTTTTACCTTGAAGCCCCAATTGTGCTTTAAGACCGACAGGAGACACCATTGAAATCAACTCTGGTTCATGGGCTGCAAGGGTGGCCGCACCTAACATTGTTGCCGATTGTTGGTTAGTGTATCCACGGCTTTCCCCAAACTGTGTTTGCAACCGCTGCGCTGCGGAATACTCTTTCTGTGCTAAAGCCATTTCGTCTGATCTCCAGGAATCACTGGTGGATACACTACTATTAGCCTGAGACATAAAACTGTCGATTTTTTGGTTGCTCGCCTGGATCATACTGCCGTGTTCGGCAAATTCATTTCTGGTTGCCGCCACCATCTCTGCCGCTTGTGTTTGTGTGCCGGATTTCATCGCGCTGGTAATAGTAGAGCTAGCACCTAATGAGTGCTTCTGGTAGCTCTCAAAATCCCCGCCAGCATGGGTCATAGTGTGGCTCGTACCTTGAGTATCTATCATGGTGCCACCACCCGCATAACTGGGTGCAAAGTCGTTCTTAAACGCACTTTGGTTATACATCCCCATATTGCCCATGCTGACGTTACCTTGCGAAACATCGGCCGCCGCACGGGCACCGGCTTGCTGGGTAATGGCACCTAAACCAGAGGCCAACATAGACATCGACATACCCGCGCCAGCATTAACCACGCCCCATGAGATCAACGGAATCATCCACGCCATGTAGCTGGCGATGGATGCGATATCGGCATTGACGGCTCCCAGTGCCGTCGTCGTGGCTAGTGTTAGTTCTTGGCCACCGGTTGCCAACGTCGCCACGGCTGTTCCTGTATTGGCGGAGTAGCTGACCATGATGAGGTTGAGCAAGGCATAGAGTGGTGCCCAGAGTTGCAGCCAGAAAAGCGACTTGAGATAAAACATCAGCGCTTTGCCCGCCGCAGGGGTAAACATCAGAATCAGAAAGAACGGAAACATGCCGTAGATCAGCACTTCAAAAACATTACGCAGTAAGGGCAATGTTTCCCCTGCCAATTCACCCAGCACTGAGTAACTGGT
>JALTNS010000415.1 GCA_027000565.1 Rhizobiaceae bacterium
ACCACTGCGCAACCGGTTGAGTGAGGTGAACCCGGATGAGTTGACCCCCCGGGAAGCCCTGGATGAATTGTATAAGTTAAAGGCAATGGTGAAGAAAGAATAGACTTGAATAGATTATTCGACAGAGGGGCGAGCCAGGAGATATTGTGCAAGAACCCCTACCGGTTGAATACCCGTTTTGGTTGGAACATGCCTTTGTCAATCATGCCAATGGCCACCACTTCACCTGATTGGGTTGCGCAAATTTCTTCAGCGTAAAGCGGCGCGTCTCTGCCCATCACCAAAACTGAATTGCCAAGCCTGATTCGGTTGGCCGCATCATTGGCAAATTCAATAGAAGGCAAATCAGCCAGGGCGGCACCCGGGGTGATCAGCAATTGATCCAGATCGTCAAACTTGCCCTCCAGGGCAATCAACTCATCAAGTTCAATCATTTCATCGCTGTGGAACGGCGCGACATCGACGCGGTGGAGGTCGCTGACATGGCCTAAACAGCCAAGGTCAATTCCAATATCCCGGGCAAAGGAACGAATATAGCTGCCCTTGCTGCATTCCACCTCAAAAACGGCGAGGTTTTCATCCGGCATTTCGACCAGTTCAAACCGCTCTACATAAATCTCGCGCGGATTGAGAATGACCTCCTCACCGCTGCGGGCAAGATCGTAGGCCCGCTTGCCATTGACTTTCAATGCGGAGAAATTTGGCGGTAATTGCTCAATTTCGCCGGTGTAATCCGGCAACAGGTTTTCGATCGCTGCACGGTCCGGCCGGTTTTTGGACGTATTGATTGCCTTACCTTCGGCATCATCTGTGGAAGTTTGTACACCCCATGAAACCGTAAAGCGGTAGGTTTTCATGCCCTCCATCACATAGTTGACGGTTTTTGTGGCTTCACCAAGCGCAATTGGCAACATGCCGGTCGCCAGCGGGTCGAGAGTGCCTGCATGGCCAGCCTTTTGTGCCTGAAACAACCATTTTACCTTCCCAACAGCCTGGGTTGAACCCATGCCATAAGGTTTGTTGAGAATAAGCCAGCCGGAAATCCGGCGACCTTTTTTCTTGCGTGCCATTGAGCTATTCTTCGTTGTCAGGGCTGCCGAGATCGCGGGCCACGGCCTCCGACCGCAAAAGGCTGTCGATGCGGGCATAATTGTCAAAACTGGTGTCCGGCTGAAAACGGAATGCTGGTTGCGATTTCATCTGTTTCAACAATGGTGCCACTCGGGCACGGATCTGTTTCACATTGGCTGCAAGCGCCTTGATCACCGGTTTGGAATCGGTCTGACCAAGCGCCGTCACATAGACCGTTGCAATTTTCAGGTCAGGCGACATCGCAACTTCAGAAATTGACAGAACAGCTTTTTCAAGCAGCGGATCCCGTATTTCACCGCGCTGTAAAACAGTTGTTAATGCACGACGCACAATTTCACCAACCCGAAGCTGGCGCTGTGAGGGCATTTTGCCCGAAAGACCTTGTGCCATTTGATTATTCCATGACTGATTTTGTCAATTCAAACTCAGGACATTTGCTTTGGGTGAACAGTTGTTACCTGCAGCCAAAGTGCCCACCAGCATGATGTCTTGTTATATGCATCTGGCGGGCTTCCTAAAGAGTTCGTGCGATATGCTCGACCTGGAAACACTCGATGATATCACCCTTGCGCATATCCTGATAGTTTTTGAACGCCATACCACATTCGAGACCGGACGAAACTTCGCTAACTTCATCCTTGAAGCGCTTGAGTGTCGACAATTCCCCCTCGTGGATAACAACATCTTCGCGAATAAGACGCACACCTGCGCCACGTTCGACCTTGCCTTCTGTCACCAGACACCCGGCAACCTTGCCAATTTTTGATACATTGAAAATGTCGAGTATCTCGGCATTACCGAGGAAGGTCTCACGGCGCTCAGGTGACAACATGCCCGAAAGCGTGTTTTTTACATCGTCAACCAGGTCATAGATGATGCTGTAATATCGTATCTCTATACCTTCACGCTGGGCCATTTCACGAGCCTGCGGATTGGCTCGAACATTAAATCCGATGATCGGGGTGTTGGAGGCCATGGCAAGCGTTACATCAGCTTCTGTAATACCGCCGGCACCGGAATGCACAACCCTTGCCTGAACTTCCTCGTTACCGAGTTTTTCTAGCGATCCGATAATTGCTTCGACAGAACCTTGTGTATCTGCCTTGATAACCAATGGAGCGGTGTCTGCACCTTTGGTCTGCAGATTGGTCATCATCTGTTCGAGCGAACCTCGAGATCCAGCCGCATGGGCGATTTCCAGTTCACGAGCAGAACGTTGGCGATATTCAGAAATTTCCCGGGCGCGAGCTTCATTTTCAACAACGATAAGCCGGTCGCCAGCACCAGGTGCTCCTGAAAGGCCCAACACCTCAACAGGTGTTGATGGCAGCGCTTCCTTGATATTCTTGTGATTGTCATTGACCAAGGCCCGGACACGGCCCCATTCACTGCCGGCAACAATAATTTCACCGATATGCAAGGTTCCGCGTTGAATGAGCACTGTGGCAACTGCGCCGCGTCCACGTTCCAGTTTTGCTTCGACGACAATCCCTTCGGCGGGACGATCAGGATTGGCTTTGAGTTCCATTACTTCTGCCTGAAGCAAAATGGCCTCAAGCAAACCATCAAGATTTGTGCCTTCCTTTGCAGAAACTTCCACATCCATGACTTCGCCGCCCATGGATTCAACAAAAACCTCGTGCTGCAGTAGCTCGTTTCGAACCCGAGTCGGGTCTGCACCCTCAAGGTCCATCTTGTTGATGGCAACAATGATCGGCACTTCCGCTGCCTTGGCATGATTGATCGATTCAATTGTTTGCGGCATCACACCGTCATCGGCGGCAACTACAAGAATTGCAATATCGGTGGATTCTGCGCCGCGAGCGCGCATGGTGGTAAACGCTTCATGGCCCGGGGTATCAATAAAGGTGATTTTCTGACCGTCTTTTTCAACCTGATAGGCACCAATATGCTGGGTGATACCACCGGATTCATCTACTGCCACCCTCGAATTCCGCAGCGCGTCGAGCAATGACGTTTTACCATGATCCACGTGACCCATGATTGTCACAACCGGCGGACGGGGTACCAGATCCTCTGGATCATCCGGCGTATCGTGCAACCCTTCTTCGACGTCACTTTCCGAAACGCGCACCACTGTGTGGCCCATTTCTTCCGCAATCAGCTGCGCCATATCTGCATCGATAATATCGCCGGGCTTCAACATCTGGCCTTGCTGCATCAGATATTTGATCACATCAACCGAGCGTTCACTCATCCGGTTGGCTAGTTCCTGAATTGTTATTGTATCGGGCACGGTGACTTCGCGCATGATTTTTTCGCGCGGCCCGCTGTTAAGCGCGCGTTTTTCCTTTTCACGCCTGCGGCGCATTGCTGCCAGCGAGCGACCGCGCTGTGGATTGTCGTCCAAGGCATTGGAAAGTGTCAATTTGGTGCGGCGCTTGTTGTCACCTCCCCTTGGCTTCGACTGCCTGGGAGCCTCGTTGGTCTTGGGACGGTGCACTTCACGCAAAGCCTCGGGAGCAGCAGCTTTTTTAGAAACAGGGGAAGCCCGGTCGTCGTCATTGAGCGCGGCAACAGAGGCGTCAGCTGCCGCAATTTTTGCAGCTTCTTCTTCAGCCAGTTTTTTTGCCTCGTCTTCGATTTTTTGTTTTTCAGCTTCAATTGCGCGCTGTTTTTCAGCTTCCAGTTCGGCAGCTTTTTTTGCTTCGTCCTGTTCCGCACGCTGCTTTGCAGTTTCAAGCGCGCGGGCCTGTTCTTTTACATCACGAATTCTTGCCTCTTCCAGCGCTCTGGTGCGGGCATCCATCTCGCTTGCCGATAGTTTTTTGGCAGATGCAGACACCTCCGCAGGGGCTTTCGCTACCGGTTTTTCGGGTTCAACTTCCGGCTTTTTGGAAATTAACGATTCCTTTTTGGGTGCAAACACCTGTTCGGCATCTCCGGGACGCTTTATTCTGCGTTTTTTTGTTTCAACAACCACAGAATTGCTTCGGCCATGCGAAAGGTTTTGCCGCACAGTTCCCTGACCTGGCCCTCGCTTTAACGACAGCGTGCGGTTGGGTGTACCCAGTGTGTTGTCTTTGCCAGTCTTAGAATCACTCATACCTTGCAATCGTCCTTTGAAAAGCCTGCATCCTTCGACACATGGTCTTCTCCTGTTTCCGGGGAATCGCCCCGGTACCGAACAAGCGTTTCTGCGCGCTTGATAAATGAATTGGCAGCACCACCACCGGTCACCGCCGCGTGTACCACATTTGAACCACCAAGTGCCAAGCCCATTTGATCAGAATCAAACATTCTAAACACCTTTACTTTTACTCCGCCCTGCCCGCACGCATAGACTGCTCCGCCGAGCTTTCTGATGCCATCGTCTGCAGCATTGTCCGCATGGACAATTGCCCGGGCCTTTCCTGTCCGCAGCGCCCCGTCCACTTTGCCGGCACCTGTAACACATTCGCCCGCCTTACGGGCAAATCCCAGTCCGGCAAGCGCGGAACGTTCAAGCAATGCATCAACTTCACTCGCCAGCATTGGCGACACAGATACATTCTTTTTCAGACCCCGGGCAAACAGTTTTTTTACCACCGCCTGTTCCACCAGATCATGACGGGCCAAGACCCAGACACCGCGCCCTGGAAGATTTCGCTTCAAATCGGGAACGATCATTCCATCCGGCCCCGCCACAAATCTGATCATCTGATCCGGAGCAAAACTTTCCCTGCTGACAATACAGGTACGATCATTCATCCTGTCTTTTTCCATGGGCTGCTTTCCAGTCTTATCAGCGCCACAACCGGATAGTACAGCGTTGGCCAGTTTGACGCTATAGGGCAACTCCTTCAATTACATTGATCGGACCGGAAGAAGCTTCCGCTTCTTCTGATGCATCCGCATCCGCTTCTTCTTCAACAACCGGGTTAAGATCTTCCTCTGTTACCCAGCCAGCTTTCAATCGTGCCGCCATAACCATCTCGTCAGCTTCAACGCGCGAAATATCAAAACCATCAAGGGCACCGGCATGACGCGTTGATTCACCGTCCTTGCGTTCTGTCCAGCCGATAAGATCATCGGCAACGCATCCGGCGAAATCATCAAGGGTCAAGATTTTATCCTCGCTTTTACCCAATGCCACCAACATTGCCGTGGTCAGGCCCGGAATTCCAAGCAACTCATCGGAAACACCAAGCGCCTTGCGTTCTTCATCGAGTTCCGATTCCTGCCGTTCAAGGTACTCACGCGCCCTCGCTTGCAACTCGGCCGCCATTTCCTCATCAAAGCCTTCGATTTCGGCGATTTCGTCAACGTCCACAAAGGCGACTTCTTCAAGATTTGAAAAACCTTCTGACGCCAGCAGCTGGGCAACCAGTTCATCGACATTCAGCGCATCGCCAAATACCTTGCTGGTTTCCACAAATTCAGCCTGACGGCGATCGCTTTCTTCCTGCTCGGTCATGATATCAATATCCCAACCGGTCAACTGGGAAGCAAGGCGAACATTTTGACCACGACGACCAATCGCCAGTGACAATTGTTCGTCCGGCACAACCACCTCAATGCGCGCGGCGTCCTCATCAAGCACCACCTTGGCCACCTCAGCCGGCTGCAAGGCATTTACGATGAACGATGCAGCATCCGGCGACCAGGGAATAATATCAATTTTTTCGCCCTGCAATTCGCCAACAACCGCCTGAACCCGTGATCCACGCATACCAACGCATGCTCCCACCGGATCAACCGATGAATCATTGGAAATAACGGCAATTTTGGCGCGCGATCCGGGATCGCGGGCAACCGAGCGAATCTCGATTACACCGTCATAAATTTCCGGTACTTCCATCTGAAACAGTTTGGCCATGAACTGCGGGTGGGTGCGGGACAGGAATATCTGAGGGCCGCGCTGTTCACGACGCACATCATAGATATAGGCGCGAACCCGGTCGCCATAACGGTAGGCTTCGCGCGGGATAAGTTCATCGCGCCTGATGATCGCCTCACCACGACCAAGATCGACAATCACATTGCCATATTCGACCCGCTTGACCGTGCCATTGATGATTTCACCGGTCCGATCCTTGAATTCCTCATATTGACGGTCCCGTTCAGCATCGCGCACTTTTTGAACAATAACCTGTTTGGCCGACTGGGCTGCAATCCGGCCAAAATCCATGGGCGGCAATGGCTCACCAATAAAATCCCCGATTTTGGCGGCGGCATTTTGTTCCAGAGCGCCTTTCAAATCAATCTGGGTGCCAAAGTCTTCAACATTCTCCACAACCTCAAGCAACCGCTGCAATTTAATATCACCGGTTTTTTCGTTGATGTCGGCACGAATATTGGTCTCCGCACCATAGCGTGATTTTGCCGCCTTTTGAATGGCATCGGCCATTGCATCAATAACGATCGACTTGTCGATGGATTTCTCCCGGGCCACCGCGTCGGCAATCTGGAGAAGCTCGAGCCTGTTTGCACTAACGGCCATTTGGATGCTCCATGGTCATGCTGAATTCCTCTTCCTTTTGTTTGGCCTCTTAATCAACTATCGGCCTTTTAATGTGTTGTCTCTCCGCATTTATTGCGGAACTAGTTGTCTTGCGGATCTGTTTCCAAATTTTCTGCCGCATTAGCAGTCCGCAATGCCTTGTCGCGTTTTAAGGCCTCACGGATCAATTCATCTGTTAAGATTAATCGCGCGTCAGAAATAGACTGCAGCGGAATTACCGCGTCGTTTTCTTCAGCCGATGCCGGGTTATCTCTTCGCATAATGACCGCATCACCCTCGACGCCAATCAGGGTCCCGCGAAACCTTTTACGATTATTGACAAGATACTGCGTTTCAATTTTTGCCAGGTGGCCAACCCATTTTTCAAAGTCTCTTTGCCTGACCAGCGGCCGGTCGATACCCGGCGAAGATACTTCCAGGGAATAGGCCGTGTGCACCGGTTCCTCGATATCCAAAACCGGAGACAACGCACGCGACAGGGTTTCACAATCGCCCACTGACATCGTACCGTCCGGGCGTTCAGCCATCACCTGCATTACCGGACCATTGTTATTGATCATCCGAACACGCACCAACTGAAAGTCCAGATCCTTCACCACCGGACCAACCACCGATGCAATGCGCGCATCAGCACCCGTTTCGACTATCAGTCGATCATCTTCGATTGCTGGATCAGTTTCCAAATTCAGGTTCTCAGTGTCCATATTCAAATCATCAAATCGCACAAGTGTGCATCAGTTCCAGCCACAAAATCTGCCCGGATTATTAATCCCGGCTCCCGGGGCACAAAAAAGAGCGGGTACCCGAAGGTCCCACTCTGACAAATGCCCGAGAATGTTCATCGACTTATAGGCTCAACCCATACAAATGGCAAGCCAAATCCGCACAGGTAAAATTAAGAGCCTGACTTCAATTTTTCATCCGGTTTGGTGTTCAATTATTTGACCGAAATTCGCAGCAAATACAAATCAAGTGGTCTGCCCTGTCCGGATATATCGGCAACGATCGAAATTGAACCACTTTTGTTTTCATCTTCCGCGTTACCTCTGATAATTTTGACATTGAAAACAAAAGATTCTGCAAGTTTGCCGGTGGTAAACCTCTTGCGACCGCAATCGCCTGACGAATTAAACTGGCATGTTATAACAAACTGAAGGTCCGCACCGTCCCCGGATTTGGTTTTTAACTCGAATGTGGCCGTTTTCCCGTGCATGGCTTCCATAAGGCCGGGTTCAACGGTTACAATAGCACTGTTTGATGTGACCCCGCCCTGAGCGGCCAGTCGTACATATTTACCTGCACCGTCTTCCCCCAATTCGGCAGTGGAAGCTGCCTGGGTTGACAATTCGCGCGGGTCTCCTGGCTCAAATATAGTCAGCCATTCACCGTCAACCAGTTCTGATCCATCGGGCGCCGAACTTTCAGCTTTCAGTATCCTGGGAGGATTTGGAACACTGTTGTCCCGCATCGCCGCCGGTCTGGCCAAATCCTGATCGTAAATCCACCAGGTGCCCATAGCCGCAGCCACTATAATAGTCGTACTCAACAACAATATTGCAAATGGCCGGCGTTTGAATATCGAGCGCTTTTCAGATTGCGCCGCATCATTATAACCCGCGGGCCCCTGCACTGGTGGCGGCTCGACCATTACCGGGTTAACTTCAGGATAAACAGTATCCGGTGTGATGTATCTTGATTCAATTTCTGCAATCGCAATTTCCAGGCGCTGCTGCTGATCGCGAATGTTTTCCGGACTGAGATTTCCGGCACTATTAAGCATTTTAGCTAAAGTTTTGCGGGCAGAATCATATATTTGCTGGCGAACCAAAACAGAACCAGAATCCTGCTTTTCAAGTGCCCTTTGAATGACATCTTCAAATCCGGCCAACAAAACCCCCGTCAAGTAATATCAAAATGCTACATTGACGAAAGGTCAACAAATTTGCAACCTCCGCGTTTTAGCGCTTCATCATTTGATGAAATCACTCTCGTATTAATTCGCTCACGGCCATTCGTGCAGCAAACGGCCTCCGCGGGGGCGGCGCACAAGCGCCGGACCGTCCTTGCGGCCAGACTGTTTCCGTATAAACGTGAAACGGTCTAACAGACCGCCAACCGGCGCAATTGCCAAGCCGGGCAAAACTGGCGCAACATCAAGGGAGAATGGACTGGCTCAGCGCCGTTTTCTGCGGCGCTCGGATGCCGGCTGAAATGCCAACTTTGAATGAAATTCACAATAGGGCGTGGAATCCTTGGAATTGTGGCCGCAAAAACTGAAGTCAGGATATTGCGGATCACCACTTGGCCATTTGCAGGTGTTTTCAGTGAGTTGCAATACCGTCAAATGCTTCGAAATCGGCACAACAACATCTTCTGCCGGTTTCGGCCTGAAACGAACTTCCGCATCAGCATCTATTTTAAGCGCATTTGCACCGCTGGTGCGTGGTGTGGCCCGCGTCGTCCGGGTTGCGGTATAACCCGCGCTGCGCGGTTGGCGCTTGGCTCTTGCCGTGGATGATGCGGGTTTTGCGCGTCCGGAAAGTCCCAGCCGGTGCACTTTGCCAATAACGGCATTGCGGGTCACACCACCCAGATCAGCCGCGATCTGACTGGCGCTCAAGCCGTCAGCCCACAATTTTGTCAATCGACCAACTCGATCTTCTGTCCAGGACATTTTTGACCTCTCGTTTTTCATGGCAGAATCCACCTATAATGCCCCTGAACATTTTTCAGGGTGCCAACGTTTATCTCTTTGATGTGAGCCTGGGTTGCCGCCAGTTTGTTATCTTGGATTTCAAACTACATTACGGTTTAAACCGGTGACAAGAGCGTTGGAGTCGTAACGAATCATTTTTTCAGTTTGTCCCCAACTACCGGAATCGCTTTGCGTAAATTGCTTAGAATTGGTTAAATTCGAGCAATTTTTACACAGGTTTTTTTGGATAAACCGCGGACGTAGGCCTTAAACGTTCGTTTTTCTCTAATACTGCATTCTGTGACGCAAGGTTCAGCTTCAAAAATGCGGTAAATTGTATGGATTTTTAGCACCTGTTTCCGACTAAAGGTTGCGTTGCTTCGGTTTCGGAACCGGCTCAACACCAAGATTGACACTTTGGACAGTTTCACTACTATAGCAATCTATCCGCCCCTGAGGCGGTGTTTTTGTTTAACCCTGCAGAATATGCAGGCAACCTTCCCTTCTTTAGCTGCAATAGTCGCGCACGTTTTGGAAACTGCCATGTCCACACATCCAAACCATACCACTTCCATATTCAATACATTCAAGCGGGCACCGCTTTCATTTGAGCGTGGCGAGGGTGTGCGACTGTTTACCGACGACGGCCATGAATATCTGGATTTTGGCGCAGGAATTGCTGTCAATTCTCTTGGCCATGCTCACCCGCATCTGGTTGAAGCGCTTACCGCTCAGGCATCAAGATTATGGCACGTGTCCAACCTTTATCAAATTCCTGATCAGGAGAAATTAGGGCAACGACTTTGTGATAATACATTCGCTGACAAGGTGTTTTTCACCAATTCCGGTGCCGAGGCGATGGAGTGCGCGATTAAGACTGCGCGCCGCTATCATTTTCACAACGGCAATCCCGAGAAAATAGACATCCTTACATTTGAAGGGGCGTTTCACGGGCGAACCCTTGCAACTATTGCAGCCGGTGGCCAAGAAAAATACCTTGAAGGATTTGGGCCCAAAACCCAGGGGTTTGTTCAACTGCCCTTTGGTGATGCCGACGCGGTGAAAAATGCAATTAACGAACAGACTGCTGCAATACTGATAGAACCGGTTCAGGGCGAAGGCGGTGTTGTACCTGCATCATCCGGTTTCCTGAAGTTTTTGCGCAACATCTGCGATCAACACGGGTTGCTTCTGATCTATGACGAGATTCAAACCGGCGTGGGCCGCACCGGAAAGTTTTTTGCCTATCAATGGTCGGGGGCCGCACCTGACATAATGGCAATTGCCAAGGGTATTGGCGGCGGGTTTCCGATTGGTGCCTGTCTTGCAACAAAAGAGGCCGCAGAAGGTATGGTGCTGGGCACCCACGGAACCACATTTGGCGGTAACCCGCTGGCAATGGCTGTGGGCAACGCGGTTTTGGATGTGGTTCTGGAAGAAGGTTTTTTAGAACAGGTTCAACAAACTGCACTTTATTTGCGCCAGCAACTCGCCGAACTTGCAGATGCGTTTCCGCAGCTGATTGAAAACGTACGCGGTGAGGGTATGTTGCTTGGGTTGAAATGCCGGGCCTCAAACCTCGATGTCGTTGATGCATTCAGAGACGCCGGCGTTCTCTCAATCCCGGCCGGAGACAACGTGGTTCGGCTTTTGCCACCACTGGTGGTTACAATTGAAGACATCCGCGAGGCCAACAATAAAATGCATCAGGCGCTGGGCAAACTGTCTCAGAAAACCAATGACGGTGAAAAAAAATGAGCGGCATCAAGAACTTTCTAGATTTGTCGGATCTGGCATCGGGCGAATTGAAAAACATCATCGCAAACAGTATTGCCATGAAAAATTCAGGCGAGAGGCATGCTGTACCGCTGGCTGGCAAAACCCTTGCAATGATTTTCGACAAACCATCCACCCGTACACGGGTTTCTTTTGATGTGGCGATGCGGCAACTGGGAGGTGGTATCGTGGTACTCGATCAAAGTGGCACCCAGCTTGGGCGTGGTGAATCCATTGCCGATACAGCGCGGGTTCTTTCACGTTATGTGGATGCCATTATGATCCGGACCACGGCCCATGACCGGTTGTTGCAGATGGCAGAATATGCCGGCGTACCGGTAATCAATGGTCTGACGGATGACACCCATCCCTGCCAGATCATGGCCGATATTATGACAATCGAGGAACATCGTGGCCCGGTTACAGGCAAAAAGATCGCCTGGGTTGGCGATGGTAATAATGTATTGCAAACATTTATCCAGGCCGCAGCACGATTTGATTTCACCGTCCATGCTGCAGTGCCCGAAGGCAAAGAGCCCGAACAAAGATTTCTCGACTGGTCGCGGCAAAATGGTGCAAAAATTGAAATCACCCACAATGCAGAAGAAGCGGTTTATGAAGCTGATTGTGTTGTAACCGACACTTGGGTCTCGATGGGTGATGAGCAGGTGGGTCGTGGTGAAAACACTTTTCTTCCCTATCAGGTCAATAAGGAACTGATGGCAAAGGCCAAACCGGATGCGCTGTTTATGCATGATTTGCCGGCCTATCGCGGCAAAGAAGTAACAGCGGAAGTTATCGACGGGCCACAATCTGTTGTATTTGATGAGGCTGAAAACCGGCTGCATGCTCAAAAGGGCATTTTAGCCTGGTGTTTT
Source organism: Rhizobiaceae bacterium (assembly GCA_027000565.1). Lineage (GTDB taxonomy): Bacteria > Pseudomonadota > Alphaproteobacteria > Rhizobiales > Rhizobiaceae > SZUA-100. The sequence continues at coordinate 11,906 of JALTNS010000415.1, forward strand.
GGCGTCGACAAAGATTGACGCAGAAAATTATGGCAAATCCAGTTGATAATGATAAAGGCAAAACCATTTCCCCGGCTGGCCTTGATGCGGTAGTTCCGTTTCAGGTGTCACCATTGGACATTCGAGGCCGGGCGATACAACTTGGCCCATTGCTTGATGATATTTTGCACCGCCACAACTACCCCGAATGCGTTTCAACCTTGCTCGCGGAAGCCATAACGCTGACAATCTTACTTGGCACTTCGATAAAACTTGAAGGCAAGTTTATCGTTCAAACCCAGACAGACGGCCCGGTTTCAATGTTGCTGGTCGACTTTCGAACGCCGGGCAGTGTGCGGGCATATGCACGATTCGACAAAGAACGCGTGGCCAAGGCCAAAGAGACCGGCAAAACTGATGCTATTTCGCTCATGGGTGATGGCATCTTGGCAATGACCATTGATCAAGGTGCCCACACCCAGCGTTATCAGGGTATTGTCAAACTGGAGGAATCCAGTCTTGAGGACGTTGCCCGGCAATATTTCAAACAGTCCGAGCAAATTCCAACCGAGGTAAGGCTCGCGGTTGCTCAATCGCTGACCCGCTCAAAACACGGCAAACCTGACCATGGTTGGCAAGCCGGTGGATTGATGGTGCAATTTTTACCGGAATCAGAAGAGCGTTTGAAACAAGCCGACCTGCACGGCGGTGATGATCCCAGTGGCAAAATGCCTGCTGAATTTCGTGAAGACGATGCCTGGGTTGAAACCCGGTCGTTAATGTCAACGATAGACGATGTGGAACTTGTTGACCGTGATGTGAATGTGGAAACACTGCTCTATCGGTTGTTTAATGAACACGGCGTCAGGGTATTTGAGCCGCGACCGGTAAAAGATGAATGCTCGTGCTCGATCGACACTGTAAAATCCATACTTGCAAGTTTCAGTCCTGCAGAAATTACGGAAAGCGTCGTGGACGGGAAAATTGAGGTTAATTGCGAATTTTGCAGCACCAGCTACCACTTTGATGTCGGCGAATTCATTGATTAGTGAGCCCTGGCCCAAGCGCTTCATCATTCGATGGAACCACTCTCGTATTAATTCGCTCACGGCCATTCGTGCTGCGCACGGCCTCCGCGGGGGCGGCGCACAAGCGCCGGGCCGCCCTTGCGGCCTGACTGTTTCCATATAAATGTGAAACAGTCTAAGACAAATCGCAGCAGCAAGCACACCTTGCAGGTATATGAACCGCAAATTTACCACATTGCTGTACTTTAACATTTCGGGCCTATCGGGCACCGACCAATCCGGGTCAGCTGCAGATGATGTTTGCCGCAATCTCGAAATATTGAGTGTAAAGTAGTGTAAAGTTTGTATAATTGGTTATCCAACAACATATAGAGTATCATTCGATCAAAATTTCGAACACTTGAATATGTGAAGCTGGAGTTTCCGGGAAGTTCAATGCTTGACAGGCCAAATAATCTGGAAGACAGGCTCCTCTCTGCAGAGCCCGGCCCCAGCGCGCCCAAAGCGCGTAATCCGTCAATTCTGATGCGTCTGTCAAAAGGGCTTTTGCAAATAATCCTGATGGTCGCAATTCTCGCCGGTTCGGTATTCGCCATGAACCGCTTGATCAAGTCCAAACCAGAAACCAAAGCCCGTCATGCGTTTAAAACCGTATATACCATCAAGTCAGTTGAGGCGGTACGTGCCGCTCACCAGCCAAAATTTATTTCCTATGGGCAAATTGAGGCCGCCAGAAAAGTCGACCTGCGATCACTCGTATCCGGCGAGGTCGTATCTATTAGCAACAAATTACAGGTCGGAGCCCGTGTCGCGGCTGGAGAAGCTTTAGTCGAAATTGACCGGTTCAATTATGAAGGGGCATTGCGGGAAGCAAAGGCCAACCTTCGGGAAGCAAGGGCTAGGCTGGCCGAAAACAAGGCCAGAATTACATCTGAGATTTCCAAACTGGCAAGCGCCAAAGATCAGTTGGCGATTGCTGAACGTGATCTTGCGCGTGCGCAATCTCTCAGTAAAAACGGTACAATGACGACCCAGCAGGTCGAGGTCCGCACACTTGTGTTCAGCCAACGCCAGCAGGCGTTGAACCTGTCAGCAAATATGGTGAAAATTGAACAGGCCAGACTTGAACAACAGGAAGCCGCGATAGAACGGTTGCAGTGGCGGGTAGCCCAAGCCAACAGAAACCTTCAAAACACCGTACTCAGAGCACCGTTTGCCGGAATTGTACGCTCCAGTGCGGTGGATGTCGGCAAACTGGTAAGCGCCAATGATGTGGTGGTTTCGCTATACGAGCCGGGCAAACTTGAGGCCAAGTTTACACTGACAGACGCGCAGTATGGCCGCCTGCAAAACGATAGGGAAGGTCTGGTAGGACGCAAGGTTACCGTCAATTGGAATACAGGTGGTCAACAACAAACCTATCGCGGAACTATCAGCCGTATCGGCGCTGACATCAATTCCAGCCGCGGCGGCATTGAAGTGTTTGCAACAGTTCAAAATACCGAAAATAAAATCGAAATGCGCCCTGGTGCATTTGTTGAAATTACGGTGCCCGATAAAGTTTTCAATGATACTGTCAAGCTACCGGAACACGCTGTTTATAATGGCCAGCTGGTTTATGTGATTAAAGACGGAAAGCTTAACAGACGAGCCATCTCCATTGTTGCTTATGACGGCGAGTCTGTATTGATATCATCCGGACTGAAAACAGGGGAAAAAGTTCTGGTTACGCGAATTGCCGAAGTCGGCGAAGGCTTGCGGGTCCGCGAAGAGGGCGACGACAGCAAATCGACGCCAGACAACAAAGACAAGAACCTTTCGCGCAACAATCTCGGGCGACCTTCTGCGGAAGAACTTGAAAAAATTCTGACCGCCAATAAACTGACCCGATCAAAATGGAAAGATCTTGACCGGGCCGAAAGACAGCGGATGGTTCGTACCTACCGCACTGTTCGCGGCGGTTAACAATTGACCCGGTTAGACAACATCGGCGCAGGTGGTGTTATCAGCCTGTTTGCGCGCCATCGAAATGCCGCCAATCTGGTCATGGCGCTAATGATCATTTTCGGAATATTTTCGATCGGTCGTATCAATACCCAATTTTTCCCGACCATTGAAATCAAGGTCATACGAATAGTCTACACCTGGGCGGGCGCGAGTGCGGAGGATGTTGAATCCAACATTTTACAAATCGTCGAACCTGAAGTGCGCTACCTTGAAGGGGTCGATAAAATCACCTCAAGCGCCCGCGAAGGCAGCGGCACAATTGTACTTGAATATGATGCTGCAACCGACATGCAAAAAGCACAGGGCGACCTTGAAACCGCAGCAAAAGCGGTCACCAACCTGCCTGAAGATGTGGATAGCCCGACCTTTGTTCGAGCAGCATTTTTTGATCGCGTCGCACGGCTGGCGATTACCGGTGATGTGCCCGAAGCCGCATTGCGCATTTATGCCAAAAAAATCAGAGAGGACCTGATTGCCCGAGGCATCGACAAGGTATCTTTTGTTGGGCTGCGTGATGCCGAATTGCAGGCAGAAATACCCGAACGCGAGTTGCGCCGGCTTGGTCTGACGGTGGCAGATATCTCGCGCAAGATTGCCGCAAACTCTCGCGATTTGCCTTCCGGACAGGTGAAAGGCAGTGTTGAAAAACAGCTGCGCGCGCTGGCGAATGTGGAATCGGTTAAATCTCTCGGCAATGTCGAGGTCAAAGCATTCGCCACGGGTGAGAAAGTTAATTTGCGTGATATCGCATCTTTGAGCCGGGGATTTGATAAAGACCAGCCTCAGGGTTATTCAACCGGCACAAAAGCCATACAGCTGACCGTTGAACGGGCCGAGACTGCGGATACATTGGTGACCGCCAAGATTTTTGAAGATTATCTGAACGAGATCAAAGGCACATTACCACCCGGAATTCATTTGAAAAAATACGATGTGCGGGCAAATGCACTGGTCGAGCGCATCATGTTGCTGGTTCGCAACGGGCTGGGCGGCCTGGCTCTTGTGGTCGCAATTTTGTTCATATTCCTCAATGCGCGGATTGCCTTTTGGGTGGCGATGGGCATTCCAACTGCGATGCTTGCAACAATAGGCCTGATGTATGTCAGTGGCCAATCCATCAATATGGTCTCGCTGTTTGGCCTGATCATGATGTTGGGCATCATTGTTGATGATGCTATCGTTGTTGGTGAACATACCGCAACCCGGTTTATGGAGGGAGATGCTCCTTATGAAGCCGCTGAACGCGGCGCCGGACGCATGGTTGTTCCTGTTGTTGCGGCGATGATCACTACGGTAGCCGCATTCGCCCCTATTCTGGTAATCGGTGATGTGATTGGCCAGATATTCGGTGTTTTGCCATTTGTGGTAATTGCTGTTGTGATTGCCAGCCTGATTGAGTGTTTTCTGGTTTTGCCAGGCCATCTTGCCCACACCCTGCAGCCGCGCGAAAAACGTAATTGGTCATGGTGGCGGCAAATGTTCTTTTCTCTTGCATTTGCAGCTCTGGTGATGTCGCTGACAACCCGAACCACCGGAACTGTGCTTCCTGATATAATTTCCAGACAGGTGGAAATGGTGCAGCTATGGCGATCCAGCCAACCGGTTATAATGTTTGTCGCCTCGATTACCGCGTTAAGCCTCGCATTTGGCACATTGTTTGAAATGATATTCTTCATCTCGGGGCTGATCGCACGATGGTTTTCGTCAAAGTTTCATTCCGGCGGCGAACGAAATATTGAGGGTGGGTTGTTCCGCCGAAATTTCGATGCGGGATTCAACTGGTTTCGTGACGGACCGTTTAACAAAATGGTCACTGCGGCCTATGACTTTCGATATGTGACCATCTCAATCGCGGTCGGAACGGTTCTGGTTGTGGTTGTCGGGCTGATTCAGGGCGGCAAGGTGGGGTTCGTCTTTTTTCCATCGGCAGAAGCCGAAAGCCTTTCGGGGCGGGTAGTCTTTAACGCTGGTATTCCTGAAGATGAGGCAATCAGAGCGGTTAAACGAATTGAAGCCACACTAAAAATTACCGAGCAGGAATTGACCGGCGGCAAGGAGCAACTGGTCGTTGCATCGTTTGTCACCCTTGGATCAGCCGGTCGAAACAAGGGTGACAATCTCGCATCAATCAGAGTGCAATTGACCACATCGGAATCCAGGTCGGTGCGTACCCCTAAATTTATTCGCGAATGGCGCAAACGTATTCCCAAAATTGCCGGTGTTCGCCGGGTATCAATATTTGAGCACCGCGGGGGGCCTCCGGGTCGTGATGTGGATGTTCAGTTGCAAGGGGCAAATGCGCCGGTACTCAAAGCTGCGGCAACTGAGATTATCGAAATCGTTGCCGGAATTGATGGCGTTTCCGGCGTAGCCGATGATTTGCCCTATGGCAAACCGGAACTGATCATGGAATTGCTCCCGCGCGGTGCGGCGCTTGGATTGTCAATGGATGAAATCGGCAAACAAGTGCGTGATGCATTTCAGGGAATAACACCGCGACGGTTTGCTGAAGGTGACGATGAAGTTTCAATTAAGGTGTCGCAGATCATGCGCAACAAGGGCGCCGCCGCCTTGCGCAATTTTGATGTAAAAAGTCCTGGTGGAGAGTTTGTCCCGCTGTCGGAAGTTGTAAAAATTACAGAGCGTCAGGGGTTTGCGGCCATCGACCGGGAAAACGGCAAAGCCAAGGTTTCGGTTACCGGCGACATAGATACCAACATCAATACTACCGAAAAGGTCATTGAAATTCTTGAGGCATCCGGCCTTCCGGCAATTGCCACCAAATATGGCATCAGCTATAAGTTTGGCGGCCGAAATGAAGAACGCAAAAAGGCCTTTGCTGATCTCGGTATTGGCTCGCTGATTGCACTGTCGGTGATTTATATTATTCTGGCATGGGTTTTTGCCAGTTACTGGAAGCCGATTGCCGTGATGTTAATCATTCCATTTGGGCATTGTCGGTGCTGTATTCGGCCACTGGATTCTCGGGTATAAACTGACAATGCTTTCAATGGCCGGATTGCTGGGGCTGGCCGGCATTCTGGTCAATGATTCAATTATTCTGGTCAGTCGAATGGATGAACGGCTGAAATTTGGTGATGATACAAGATCCGCATCAATAGGTGCCAGCCGCGACAGGCTTCGAGCCGTATTGTTGACTTCGCTGACCACAATCGGTGGGTTGTTACCATTGCTCTACGAAAAGAGCCTGCAAGCGCAATTCCTGTTACCAATGGCAATTACCATCGTATTTGGTCTTGCCATGGCAACCCTGCTGGTACTGTTTTTGGTGCCGGCCCTGATGGCGGTTGGTGAAGACATTGGCTGGGTGCTGAAATCTCTCTATGGGCGCAAGCCGCCGCATGGGGAGCAATTTCCAACGGCTGCCGAATAGGTGAAATTCGGAAAATTGCTTAATTTAGTGCCTTCAATTTTTGGCGCACAACTTCAGTTTCTTGCTGGCCCGCCCATTTTCAAGTGCGTATAAAGATTTACCGTTATCCCATATTTCAATCCAACCAGACTGCCCCTTGTAGGCCGGGAGCGGGCTGTTTTTTTCATCGAACATGATTGCGATGACGAAATCGGATGGAGTGTCTTTTCCAAAAAAAGAGTAGGAGGTCAGCACATTCTCATAGCTTTTTGGATCTCTGTCGACGGATGCTGTTCCGTCTTTGTTGATTGTAATCGCATAGCCACCGCCTGAATCCTTGCAATTGGCTGCGTAATATCCAGAACCGCGTTCCCCGGCCAGCGCCGGGCCGCTAGTCATTACGACAAGAGTGAAAGCTGAAACTAATTTGTTGATCATTAAATGTCTCCGGTTTTTGAGAACTACACTCATATCATCTTGCCGATACCGCTAAACTGTTTTAGTGGCAAAATTTTGACTGTTGTTGATAGTTGGGTCACGAGGAGTAACTATGATGATTTTGAGTCAAATGGTTTGGTTTACTCCGATTGATTGAAAAAAGACTTCAACTCCTGATTTTCCTGCCGCAGTTCGATAATCTGGCGCTGTAACTGTGATAGATGTGGCTCAAGTTCCTGTAAGGTAAGGCGTCGCGGAATGTGTTGCGGACAGTTCCAGTCGAAAGCCTCAATTGTAATTACCACCGCCCTTTCGGGCAGGCCTCGATACCCCTTCATCTGTAGTTTCGATAAGAGCTCCGGATCATCGCTTTTTTCGATCAATCGGGCACGCCCCCAAATCTTCAACCGTTTGCGATTGGGATAGTCCATTAAAATCAACGATATCCTGTCATTGTCACCAAGGTTTCCGGTGCTGATATATTGCTGATTACCGCGAAAATCCGCATAGGCTATGGTCTTGTTATCAAGGATTTTCAAGAATCCGACAGGTCCGCCACGAAACTGAACATAAGGCCAGCCGGTTTCAGATATCGTTGCCTGATAAAATCCGTCACGGTTATTAATGAAGACCATTTCCGGCTGGGCTAATGTATCTCCGGGCTCAGCATCCGGTGTTAAAAACTCTTCATAGAGGTCTGCTACCCCCTGCTTGTCCTGCACAGCCCGCACCGATGGTGTGAAAGTTATCTCAGCGAATGCCCGGGCCATTATTATTCCTTCAAATATTCAGTGTTTGCTCACCATCGCATTACGTGGCAGCATTATGTTAAAATTATCACGCAACTGATGGTCAAGTTCTGGTGATAAATGAGATGGAAAATAGCCATCAAGAATGCGTCTTTTTTCCTGAATGGCACGTTCGACAATATCCGGCTTTTTTGCTTCGACCCACTCTTTCGGGCTCATACGGTTGCCAATAACCGGGTAGATGTATTCGCTTTCCATCAATGACAGGGTTTGTCCGTGGCCAAGATAGTGCACCGGGCCTTCTGTGCAGACATTACGCATCGTCTCTACAGACAAGGTTTGTTCATTGACCTCGATGCCGCGCACACAACGGAGCGCCTGCCCCAGCATATCGTTGTCAATTATCAGGCTTTCGTGGCAAAATCCCATCAAAGACCCGTGCATTCCAGCGGCTTCATAGATCATATTGCCACCGGCAAGGCCAGCCATAACGGTGGTTATGCCTTTTTCATAACCTGATTGGATATCCGGCATTATTGCATCGGCCATTCCTGCAGGTGTTCCGCATGCCAGATTGTAATGAATGGCCATTTGCCCGCAAGCCGCGGTCAACAGGGACTGTTCACCAGAACCTCCGGACATGGCACCGGTGCGCAGATCGGAAACAAAAGGCCATGCGCCAAGCAATGCCGGATGGCCGGGAACAACAGCATTAACATAAACCAGCCCCGCAAGCACTTCGGCTATTGCCTGAACAATTGACCCGGCAATGGCGGCAGGCGAGGTCGCACCCGCCTGACCGGCAGACAACAGCAGAATTGGAATTCCGGCCTTTACGCAGTCCTCCAGTACATCACAGGCATCTTCAGCAAACCGTAGTGGCGGAACAACAAAGCAGCTGGAGATTGAAACGAACGGCCTTGCCCGAAATGCCTGTTCACCTCCGGCGATCTGGTAGATCATATCAATAACCGGCGCGACATTCTGCTTGAAGGAAATGCTGGTACCCACATGTTTCTGAGTGCCCGAAACGCAGGCATAAAGCGTGTTAATATCGAGATCCAGCGACTTGGCCATATCGCGCGCCACCATCGGTCGTTGAAAAAAATGGATGTTGTCCTGCACATCAACAATGCGGGCGGCATCGTAAATATCTTGAAGATAACTCTCGCGGTATTCGTTTTTTTCCACATCAACCATATGAACGGCTGCACCGGCCGTGCCAAAATGAACCTTTGTTCCATGCGGGGAAATATCATGTTTCGGGTTGCGTCCACACAGGACAAAATCCCGATTGGCATTAGCAATCGTATCTTCAATGAGCTGCCGCGGAAAACGCAGGCGATTGTCTTCGCCGTAAATTGCGCCGACCTTGGTGCAATATTCAATGCAGCCGGGAGTTGCCAGCGACAGACCGATATTTTCCAGAACATCAAGGGCTGCTTCGTGAATCTGCAACACCTCCGACTGCGACAACGGTTTGTACCGGCCACTCTCCAGCCCCATTCGAACCGGTTTTATCGCTTCTGCCAATGGCGCTGCGCGCATTGCATGGCGGGCGGAACGGCCACCGGCACGACGGGTGCGCGGGCTTGTTGCAGGGCTCATATCATTCTCCCGGTTACTTGTGCAGCCCCGCCAAAACGGGGTCAATTACCACCCATTTTTATAAAATCTTCAACTTCGGCGCCGCTGACGGAATTGGACAGTTTTGTGAAATCTCCGGCATCAATCATTGCAGAAACCGTGTCACGAATAACCCGATGGGTGGCACGCGCGATGGCCGAACCCAAACTGATGCGGCGCACTCCACAGGCAGCAAATTCAGCATGTGAATGTTTGACATAAGGCCCTGCTGCCAGTGCATTCACCGGGATTGAAACCGATTGACACAGGAGCCTGATATCATCAAGCGAGGGTGGAATGGGCACATAGACTGCATCAGCCCCGGCCTTTTCAAACGCCTGAGCGCGGCGGATGGCTTCGCGCATATCGTAGGCGCCCAACATTACCCCATCGGCGCGGGCGGTGAATATAAATGGTCGGTCAAGGCTTCTTGCAGCATCTGCCGCGGCCTTTACCCGTTCAACCGCCAGTTCAAACGGATACGATATTTCATCGTGCCGCATGGTTGTATCTTCGATTGAGCAGCCTGATAGTCCGGCCTCAGCGGCCAGCCGTATGGTCTCGGCAACCGTATCGGGATCATCGCCATAGCCGTTTTCAAGATCGCCGTTTACCGGCAACGGTGTGGCTGCAACGATGTCGCGTGCATGGGCGAGCGCCTCATCGCGGCTGACATCGCCCATGTCGAATTTGCCAATTGTAAAAGCATGGCCTGAACTGGTTGTGGCAAGCGCCTTTGCACCAAGTGCTGCCATCATTTTGGCGGAACCCAAATCCCAGGGGTTAGGCATGATGAAACAGCCGCTCTCGTGCATCGCGGCAAATGTTTCATGTCTTTCCAAAAGGCTCATGGTTCACATCCTCACGCGTTCAGATTTTGGATCGTAAAGCGGCCTTAGACTGGCAATGGCGGCATGGCGCTTTCCGGCAATTTCAATCTCATAGGTTGAAGCCAGAAGCTGATCCGGTTTTTCGCCAACCGATGGCACATATCCAAGGCCGATTGCAGCCCCAAGAGTGTGACCATAGTTGCCGGAGGTCAGGTAGCCGACGATTTTTCCATCACGGACAATCGGCTCATTGTGATAAAGCAACGGCTCCGGATCGCTTAGCTGGAATTGCAAAAGCCGCTTTTGCAGGCCCTGATCGCGTTTTGCCAATATCGCATCGCGGCCAATAAAGCCGCCCTTGTCGGTCTTGACCGCAAATCCAAGTCCCGCTTCCAGCACATGATCATCGTCGGTGATATCGTGGCCAAAATGACGGTAGGCTTTTTCAATGCGGCACGAGTCCAGCACATGCAACCCGCACAGTTTCAATCCGACATCCTGCCCTGCCACCTCCAACACCTCAAACACATGAGCGGCCTGGTCAGTGGATATATAAAGTTCCCAGCCCAGTTCACCGACATAGGTAACCCGGTGGGCGCGGGCCAGCCCCATGCCGATTTCGATCTCACGCGATGTGCCAAACGGATGATGCTGATTTGAAAAGTTGTGCGGGCTGACCTTTTGCAGCAGTTGGCGTGATTTTGGTCCCATAACACAAAACACGGCTTCGGCTGCGGTTACATCGGTGATCACCACGTGCAAAGCCTCATCAAGATGACGGCGCAGCCAGGAAAGGTCACGATGCAATGTGGCACCCGGCACAACCAGCAAATACGCGGCATCAGAAAGTCTGGTTACGGTCAGATCGCATTCAATGCCGCCACGCTGGTTGAGCATTTGGGTATAAACTATTTTGCCCGGCTCAACGTCCATCTGGTTGGCGCATAAATGTTGCAGGAATTTGCAGGCATCGCGGCCCTCAACCCGGATTTTACCAAAACTGGTCATGTCGAACAGGCCGACCCCCTCGCGCACCGCCAGATGTTCGCGTTTGGCATTTTCAAACCAGTTTGGCCGTTTCCAGCTATATTTATATTCCGCCCTCTGCCCGTCATCGGCAAACCAGTTGGCGCGCTCCCACCCGGCGGATTCACCAAAAACCGCACCGCGTGCTGTTAAATGTTCGTGGATTGGCGAACGGCGAATACCGCGCGATGTCTCCGGTTGACGATAGGGGAAATGATCGGCGTAGAGCAGGCCAAGGGTTTCCGACACTCTTTCCTGCAAATAATGTGCATTGTTCTGAAACGGCTGAACGCGACGGATATCCACATCCCACAAGTCAGATGGCGGGTGCCCGTCATGCATCCATTGGGCCAAAGCGTGGCCTGCTCCACCAGCCGATTGTATGCCTACAGAATTAAACCCGGCGCAGACCCAGAAATTTTTCACCTCAGGTGTTTCACCGAGGTAATAACGATCATCGGGGGTAAAGCTTTCCGGCCCGTTGAAAAATGTGTGAATACCGGTTTCCGCCAACATCGGCATGCGGTTGACGGCCTGTTCGAGAATCGGTTCGAAATGATCAAAGTCTTCCGGCAACTGGTCAAAGCAAAAATCATCAGGAATGCCATCCATGCCCCAGGGTTTGGATTTCGGTTCAAACGCGCCGAGTAAAATTTTACCCGCATCTTCTTTATAATATGCGCATTCATCCGGCACCCGCAGTACCGGCAGGCGTTCAAGCCCTGGGATCGCCTCGGTAACGATGTAAAAATGTTCACAGGCGTGAAGTGGTATCGCAACCCCCGCCATCTTGCCCACATCGCGCGCCCACATGCCGGCACAGTTGATCACATGACGGGTTTTGATTTCAGTGGTTTCACCATTGAGTTCACCAACCACTCCGGCAATGCGGTCATCGCTTACTTTAATTTCGCTGACCTTTGCGCCTTCCAGTATCTGCACACCCATCTGTCGGGCACCTTTGGCCAGTGCCAGTGTAATATTGGTTGGATCGCCCTGCCCGTCCTTTGGCAGATAGACCGCGCCAACCACATTATCGACATTGAGGTGCGGGTAACGGTTTTTAACTTCCGCAGGAGAAATTTCCTCGACATCGACACCAAAGGCGCGGGCCATTGAGGCACCGCGGTAAATTTCTTCGCGGCGCTCACTGGTCAGCGCTACAGTAATCGAGCCATTGCGACGGATGCCTGTCGCAATGCCGGTCTCTGTCTCAAGGTCGAAATAAAGTTCCTGCGTATATTTCGCCAGTTTGGTCATGTTGGAGGAGGCACGTAACTGGCCAATCAGCCCCGCCGCATGCCAGGTGGTGCCGCAAGTCAATTGCTTTCGTTCAAGCAAAACTACGTCCTTCCAGCCAAGTTTAGCCAGATGGTAGGCAACCGAACAACCAACAACACCGCCACCGATGATGACTGCACTTGCCTCTTTGGGAAGGGGTTTACTCATGCACGCAGCCTTTCATTTGCCGGATCCCAAACCGGTTCCGCCAGCACCCTTGCCTCGCGCATTTCGCCCAGTATCAGGACTTCAAGCGCCGTTCCGGGGCTTGCAAGGTCAGGCGAGACATAGGCAAATGCCAGATTTTTTCGAACTGTAAATCCGTAACCACCGGAGGTCCCCACTCCGGCATATTGGCCGTTGCAGAATACCGGCTCGCCACCACAGATATCGGCATCATCTGAATCAACTTCGAGATAAACCAGACGGGAATTGACAGCTTTCTGCCGGTTATCATGCAATGCCTGTTTACCGATGAATTCGTCTTTATCCATGCGAAGAAAGCGCCTCATATCAGCGTCAATCAGGGAAATTTCGCTGGTCAGTTCGGAACCCCAGCCGCGATAGGCTTTTTCCATGCGCAGGGAATTCATCGCATAGGAACCAAAATCAGCAATGCCGTGGGCTTCGCCCGCCTGCCACACCGCATTGTAAACCGCCTCGAGATCGGCAATTGGCACGTGCAATTCCCAACCCAGTTCGCCAACATAACTGACCCGAAGCGCCAGCAGCGAAACACCGGCCAATGTTATCTGCTGTGCTGTCAGCCAGCGGAATGAAGGTGAGGTCAAATCAGCTTCGGTGAGTTTTGAAAGCACATCACGTGATTTCGGACCGGACACCACCAGCACGCCATACGCATCGGTGACATTGGTGATCTGGGCATCTTCATTGTCATGTTTTTGCAATACCAAAATGTCAAAATCACGCAGTTCGGCCGTTGCCGCTGACAAGAGATAGAAACTCTCCTCTCCCACGCGGGTGATGGTGAATTCACCGGCAATCCTGCCGCCTTTGGTCAAAGGATGAGCGAGAACGATGCCGCCAACTTTGGTCGGAACCCGGTTGGCAACAATCCGGTTAAGAAAACTCTCTGCACCCGGCCCGCTAACCTCGAATTTTGAAAAGCTGCTCATGTCCATAATGCCAAGGCGTTCGCGTACCGCCCGGCATTCCTCGCCAACAACTTCATGGACATTGGTGTGGCGAAAACCACACTGTTCCTCGCGGCCATCGAGTGAAAACCACTTTGGTCGTTCCCATCCGGCAGCTTCGGTATAGACCGCGCCTTTGGTCTTGAGTTGGTCAAATAGTGGGCTTGTACGGGCCGGGCGGGCTGCTTTTCGCTCCATACCCAGCACCGGTACCACATACATGTCGTGATATTCCTCAATGCATTTATCGAGCGTATATTGCCGGGAGGCATAAGTTTGAAAGCGCCGCGGATCATAGGCAGCCATGCAGATATCGGCGGCACCATGGATCATCAATTGGGCGAGATATTCGCCACTTCCAGCCCCCTGGGCAATGCCAATGGCCGAACCATTGCAGTGCCAGTAATTGCGCAAGCCCGGTGCCGGACCGAGATAGGGATTGCCGTCCGGCGTATGGGGAATGGCACCATGAATGACACTCTTGATGCCCTTGTCGGCGAATATCGGCATCAGTTCCATCGCCCCTTCAAGGTGCGGCCCGATACGGTCAAAATCCGCTTCAAACAATTCGTGTTCGGCGTTCCATGCCTGTGAAGTGCCGGGCCATGCCTCTTGAGCACCAGCGGTCTCGTAAGGCCCGATGAGGCCTGATTTTTGTTCCTGCCGCATGTAACACGAACATTTAGGATCGCGTGTCACCGGCAGTTCCCCGTCATAATCGACCAGTTCAGGAATAATATCCGTCACCACATATTGATGCAGCATATTGACCACCGGCAGATCGTGGCCGACCATTGCCGCCACATCGCGGGCATAACAGCCCGCCGCATTGACCACGTGCTCGCAGGTGATGTTGCCCTGTTCGGTTTGAACATGCCATTCGCCATTTGACTGTTGTGATATTCCGGTTACCCGGTTGCGGCGAACAACCTGTGCGCCAAGATTTTGCGCGCCAATAACCATCGCGTTGCACACGCCCGCAGGATCCACATGACCATCATCAGGGGTAAAGGCTGCAGCGATCACCCCTTGAGTTTTGACGAACGGGTTAACCTTTTTGATCTCGCCGGGATCAAGCACCTGCAATTCAAAACCAACCTCTCGGCCAAGACCGGCAATCTGGTGAAACCAGTCGACCTCCTCGCGGCTATAGGCAAGGCGCAGCGAACCACAATTGTGCCAGGAGACATATTGCCCGGTTTTTTCCTCCAGTGTCGGGTAAAGTTCAACCGCCTTGCGGTGAATACGGGCCATTGACAATGAGCCGATGAAATTGGCGACAAGTCCGGCGGCGTGCCAGGTTGAACCGGATGTCAGCTCGGCTTTTTCGATCATCACACAGTCGTGCCAGCCTTCAAGCGCCAGATGATAGAGCAGGCCTGCGCCCATGACACCGCCGCCGATGACAACAACACGCGCTTGAGAGGGGAGTTCCGCCATGATCGCTTAATCCTGCTAATAAACCGGGGGGCTGACCACCCAGATAATCACTGTTTTTTCATCACCTGGATTGCTCCAGCGATAGGGCTTGTTTTCAAAGCGAAAACTGTCACCAGCCTGAAGTTTGAATAATTGACTGCCAATCCACAGATTGATCGTTCCCGAAACGATATAACCGGCTTCTTCGGTTTGCCGTAGGACCGGCTCGCTCATTTCTGCTCCCGGCTCAAGCACCGAGCGGAACATTTCAAACGATCCGCCAAGATCAGGAGAAAGCAATTCTTCGATGATGCCATCTTCAACCGTTCCAAGCGCCCGGCGCGATCCGGCGCGAACAATGAATTCACGCTCTTTGCTTTCATCGTCATCAACCATGAAAAACCAGCTTACCGGCACATCAAAGGCTTTCGCCAGAGTGCGAAGATCCTTGATCGACGGGGTGGAGAGGCCGCGTTCAATCTGACTGATAAAACCAACTGACCGGCCAATGATCAGCGCCAGTTCCTGCAGTGTCAGATTTCGGGATTTGCGCAGGGCACGCAAATCGCGACCCAGGGAATGGGCCGCATCGTCATGCTGAATGGCAATTTGAGTGTTCACTAATCGAAGTTCCAACGTCAGACTCAATTGTCGCAAGTTGGAGTGAAATACGGTTTTCGTGAAAAAATCAATCAATTTTTCACGAAAGGATAATTTCACATTCATTTTTCAATTACTGGAGCGATTCATCATTTGACGGAATCACTCTCGTATTAATTCGCTCGCGGCCATTCGTGCTGCGCACGCCTCCGCGGGGGCGGCGCACAAGTGCCGGGCCGCCCTTGCGGCCAGACCGTTTCCGTATAAACGTAAAACAGTCTATTGGGCCGAATTTCCCGCCTGATCAACACGGACAGCCAACTGGTTCCGGAGTCAGGATGGCTTGTCCTTTAGCTGATCAGTGGTTTTAACCTCCACATCCGCAGCCTTGCAGATTTTCTGAATTTTTTCGTTCAGTGGTGCATCGGTGACAAAGATGTCAATATCCGACAGGTGGCCGATTTGTACCGGCGCACGACGTTCAAACTTCATCGCATCTGCAACCAGAATTTTCTTGCGCGCCTGCTCGAGAATTGCCCGTGCCACCCGGACTTCCTGATAGTCAAAATCAAGAAGACAGCCATCTTCGTCAATCGACGATGCTCCAATAATGGCAAAATCAACCTTGAACTGCCTTATCAGATCAACGGTTGCCGCCCCAACAATTGCCCGGTCGCTTTTGCGCACTGTACCACCGGCAACCACCACCTCGATCTCTGCCGCATCGGAAAGAATATAGGCAACATTCAAATTATTGGTGACCGCCACAAGGCCACGATGATTGCGCAATTGTATGGCAACACTTTCTACTGTTGTGCCGATATTCAAAAACAGCGAGGAATTGTCGGGAATGAGGGCTGCTGCAACGCTGGCAATCTTGCTTTTGGCATCAACCGCCAGTTCACGGCGTGAACGATAGGCAAAGTTGGTTGTGCTTGAGGGATAAACCGCTCCGCCGTGAATACGGTTAAGCGCCTTGATTTCACAAAGATCATTGAGGTCCTTGCGAATGGTTTGCGGGGTAACCTGAAACTGGAACGCCAGCGAATCCACATCCACCCGCCCTTCGCGTTTGGCGATCTCGAAAATGTCTGATTGCCTTGGATGTAGTGGCCGCATTTATTAGCTCCAGATTTAATCTGATCCATATATTTGTGGATTTGGCCCCAACAATCAACTCCCGTCAAAGCCTGTGAATTATTCACCGGTAATTTTTGCACCTTTTCGTATTCTCTGAACATAAGGCAATACGACAGGAACAAACAAACACAGGGCAGCGATGACAAGAATTGAGAACGTAAGCGGCCTTTCCCACAAAAATGACCAACTGTCGTTATTGATCAACAACGCACGGCGCAGATTTTCCTCCATCATGCCGCCCAGAATAAACCCAAGGATCATCGGTGCCATTGGGAAATCCAGAAAACGCAGCATGACGGCGATAAAACCAAACAGCACCATGAGTTGAATATCGAAAGTGTTGAAGCTGACAAAATACACGCCGATCAGGGAGAAAAATAAAATCAGCGGCAGCAAAAACCGTGACGGGATTGCCAGCACCCGGGCGATATAAGGTATCAACGGCAGGTTGAGTACAAGCAGTATAATATTGCCAATCCACATTGAAACTATGACCGACCAGAACACCTCCGGCTGATCAATATAAAGCCGGGGACCGGGTTGAATGCCATAGCCAATCAGCGCGCCAAGCATGATTGCTGTTGTGCCTGAGCCTGGAATACCAAGCGTCAACAGCGGAACAAACGAACCCGTTGCAGCTGCATTGTTGGCGGTCTCTGGTGCGGCAAGACCGCGAATTGAACCCTTGCCAAATTCCTTGCCCTTGACCGGCCCGGCAATCCGCTGCTCAGTTCCATATGCGAGAAAGCTTGCAATGGTCGCACCCGCACCGGGCAATACACCGATTAGAAATCCCAGAAATGACGAGCGACCTATGACAGGCACCATCTCCTTCACTTCGTCATTGGAAAGTTTCATCGAGCCAAGGTTGGCAGATGCTTCCATTTCTTCTTTGCGCGAGGCATCACTGGTCGGTTTCAAAATGGCAATCAACGCCTCAGACAACGCAAATGTCGCCATTACCAGGAGCAGAAAAGATATGCCATCAATGAGGTCGATCAATCCAAGGGTGAAACGCGGAATACCCTGTGTCTGATCGGTGCCGACTGTGGATAACATCAAGCCGACAACTGTCATCAACAGGGCCTTCAACATTTCGCCTTTTCCGGCAAAGGCGGCCACTGCCGTGAGACCCAGAACCATCAGCGCAAAATAGTCGGTCGATTGGAAAGAAAGCGAAACACTTGCCAGATAGGGCGCTGCAACAAGCAGGAATATTGCTGCAATTACACCGCCGGAAAACGATGAATAGGCAGCAATCGCCAGTGCTTTGCCGGCCATTCCCTTTCTGGCCATAGGATAGCCATCAAATGACGTGGCAACCGTACTGGCCACACCGGGAGCGTTGATGAGAATGGATGATGTTGAGCCGCCAAAAATTGCGCCATAATATACCGCGGCCATGAGTATGATCCCGGTTGAAGGATCGAGGCTGGCGGCAATCGGGATCATCAGCGCAATGGCCGACATCGGCCCAAGCCCCGGCAACATGCCGATAAATGTTCCAGCAAGACAGCCTATGACTACAAACACCAGGTTGGTCAGGGTCAATGCCGTCGACAGTCCGACGATTATTCCCTCTATCATTTCAATCCCCTTGCATGAACCATGGGAATGGCTCGATAAAAACGTCAAGGCCCTGGGTCATCAATACCCAGAAACCGACTACCAGCGGCAAGGCAATCAGCAGAAGCTTCATCACAGACCTTTCACCCAGCAAGGCAAATCCGGCGATCAGAAAAACAGAGGTTGAGAAGATAAATCCGAATGGGCGGATGGTCAGGCCGTAGAGCGACATCAAGGCAAGGAACAACCCCGCGACCAGCCAGTTCTGTTTGCCCAGTTTAGGCATTTCACCGGAACCCGGTTTGAATATCACCATAAGAGAAAGCGCAATCCCCAAAACGGTCAAAATTTCCGGCATGGTTCGCGCGTGGAATGCCGCCTTGGCCTGAAACGGCAACAGGACGATCTGCTGGCTCAAAAAACCATAGGAAACGCAGAAAACCAGAAGGATCAGGCCGCCAATCCGGTCCTTTGAAAACAGCATAGTTGATCCCCGATATTTTTCTGACGAGGCAATTGTGACGCCCCGCCAGAATTCATCTGTGAAAATTCAGGTCGGCTTAGAGAAAACCGAGTTCTTTCATCAGGCCGCCGATGTCTTTTTCCTGTTGTTCAAGGAATTTGACAAAATCATCGCCCGGATTAAAAATTTCCACCCAGCCCATGCGATCACGTACGGCTGCCCATTCCGGCGTGCCATACATTTTTGTCAATGCATTGATATACATGGCTTTTTTATCATCCGGCAGGCCAGGTGCTGCAAAAAAACCGCGCCAGTTGACAAAACTGGTGCCCTTGGAACCGGCTTCATCGCAGGTTGGCGTATCAGGAGAAGCAGCAAGCCGTTTCATGGCTGTAACGCAGAGAATTTTTACTTCACCTTGACGGGCTAGCGCAATAGCTTCACCAAATCCGGTGGCCAGCGCCTTGATTTCTCCGGAAAGCAGTCCGGCCATCGCCTTTCCACCTGCATCATAAGGAATATATTTCACCTTGCCTGGATCAGCTCCGGCATTTTTCATCACCAAAGCCGCCACCAGATGATCCATGCCACCGGCGACCGACCCACCGCCAATTGCAACCTTCGTTGAATCCATCTTGTAAGCATCAATGAGCCCGGCGAAATCCTTTATCTCGGAATTCTTTCCGACAACCATGGCACCGTAGTCTCCGATAGTGCCGGCAATTGGAGTCAGGTCCCGAAACGATTGCGGAAACACTTTTTGTAAGGAGCGAATGACAATTGGCGTCGAATTGACCATCAATGTGCCGAAGTTCTTAGTTTCAATCAGATTGGCAATTGCCTTGCCACCGCCGCCGCCGGACATATTTTCGTAGGATGCCGATCCGACAATACCAGATTTTGTCAGGGCTTCTCCGGTACCGCGCGCGGTTCCGTCCCAGCCACCACCGGCGCCGCCGGGGATTAAAAATTTAATTTCGTCCACCACTTTATGTGACCCGGCCATCGCAACCGAAGCACTCAATACAAGTGCCGATGCTGCCAATGCCAGTCTGAATTTTTTTAACATGATTTTCTCCCGGTACCATTGTACGAATTAATCTGAATTTGATGCCAATTCGAAGAATGGCATTTCAGACTGCGACATAATGCGCATTCTTGCCAGCTAGGACAACAGAAATCTCGCCCGTTCAAAATGTTCCGCAACTGGACGCTGATAATTAGCGGCGATAAAGCACCCGCAGAATGTCTGAAAGGCTCTGCTGAGTTGATTTGCCAGATGTGTTGATCACCACATCGGCGCGGGAATAGCTTTTTTCCCGCTCCGACAGAATGTTTTTTAATTGCCGCATGGCATCCGGGTTTCCAGCCATTGGCCGCTCATCGCCCTGGCTTCGGACTCTTGCCATGTGCTCTTCCGGTCGGGCCTTCAGCCAGATCGTCGTGCAATTATCGAGCAAAAACTGATAGGTTTCGGGTTCATTGACAATGCCTCCGGCCACCGCCAGCACCATACTACCGCGCGAGCCGATAATATTTTTTAGCGACTGCAATTCCAGTTTGCGATATCCTTCAACACCGTAAAGGGCCATGACTTCGTTTACCGGTATGCCGCTGACCTCTTCAATATCGTCATTGAGCTCCTGAAATGGCAGCCCGATTTTTTCGGCCACCTGCCGACCCAAAGTGGATTTGCCGGCCCCGCGCAGACCGATAAAAGCCAGGCGCCGGACCGGTTTTTTGGTGATTTTCTGTGGTTCCAGAATTTCCAGTATCTGGCGATGCTGCTCTTCATTGGCATTTTGCAGCGCCAGCACCATTCTTGAAACCCGACTTTCATGTTGAATTTCCGGTTTCAGGAACCATTGAATATTTTCTCCCAACGCTGCCGCAATACGATAGAGCAGCAGAACGGAAATATTGCCGGTTCCCGCTTCCAGTTGCGCCAGATACCGTTGCGACACACCCGACAGCTCCGAAAGCGCCTTGCGCGAAAGTTTTTTCGATATCCTTGCCTTGCGTACCCGGTCGCCGATAAATCCCAAAAGCACACCTTCATCAATTCCGTAATGGTTTGAAGGTTTTGCAATCCGGTCTTTAATATTGGTGGTGATATCAGTATCCATTTTTCAGTTTTCGGCTGTATTCTTCTGCTCAGTAGGTTTCCACATGATAACGACCTTCATCACGCATGGTTGTTCGAAGTTTCGACCAGTCCAGACCGGAAGAATTCGCAATCTGTTCAAATGCCTGTTCAACTCCCTCTTCCATCGATTTTAATCCACACATATATATATGGGTCTTTGGCAGGGGTAGAAGACTTGCCAGGCTCTCCTTTTCATCAAGCATTCCCTGTTGAACATATTTTTTGGGCAGGTCCTTTTCACGCGACAAACAAAATATGGTTTTCATGAACTGTTCCGGTACTTTCTTCAAAGGTCCGAAATAAGGAAGGGAGCTGGAACTGCGCGCACCAAAAAATAACATCAGTTTGTTTTGTATTTCGGGACTGGTCCGCTGCCTTTGCATGGTGAATGCGCGAAACGGTGCCGAGCCCGTGCCTGTGCAAATCATTATCAAATTTGCATCAGGATCATCCGGCATCAAAAATGTCGAACCAAACGGGCCAATTATTTCAACCTCATCATCTCGCTGTAGATCACATAGATAATTGGAGCAAATGCCATGTTTTTCGCGTTTAATTGTCAGCGAAAGATTATTGGTTTGTGGCCGCTCACCATCCCTTGGGCTTGATATGGAATACAGTCTTGGCAAATGCGGTTTACCATTGTCATCCAGACCTGGCGCAATGATACCGATACTTTGACCCTCAAGAACCGGAAATGTGTGGTCGGCCAGATCAATCACAAGATGGCGAACATCACTGTCTGCATCATCAGCGGTAAGGCGAAAGTTTCCCTGTACCCGAACTCGAAGCGGATTGCTGATATTGTGGAGGTTGATACTTGGTTGTGATGCTGTTGCCGGAGCTCTGGCCTGCCCGCCCGCACCCTCATGAGCCGTGTCGAGCAGTTGCTGAATAGCATCATCAAGTGATGCACCGCTTGTACCATCAGAAATGGCAATTTCTGCCTGCTCGGGCAAATCCATCCATTCCAGTTGCTCGTCGAGAGAATAGGGCGATGATACAACCCGCCAATTATCAATTGCACCGGTTGGGCAAGGTCCAATGCAATGCAGGCAATGCTCGCACATGCTTGCATCGACCACCACATTGTCATCATTGTGGCTGATTGCCCCAATGGGGCAAGCATCTTCACAGGTGTGGCAACGTATGCAAATTTCCGGGTCAATCAGGTGTTGTTTGATCGGCGCATTCATATTTCCGCTTTCCTGGGACTGTTGGGTCAAGCCATGTGTATTTGTACGTATTCAAAATCGCCCGGCTTGTTGTCAATTCCCATTCGCGGTGGAGAAATCCAATTGGCATATTTACCAGGTTGCCATTCAGGCTTCATCAGCGACTTTATAAAGTCACCGTCAGCAGTGGTTGGAAGCCATTGCCCTTTGGATGCTTCCCACTGCTCGCTTGTCAATAGTTCTCCCTCCGGAGAAACATGATGATTGGCAAAAGTGCCGATTTTCCGGTGAAACCCCTGGTGTGGCAGCGTTAATTCAAAATTGACACCGGCTTTTTTGATAATGGCATTCCAGCGCTTAACTCCACTTGCCGCATCTTTCGAATAGTCGTCCCGCAACCGCATATTGATCGCAGAAAGAGCTGGCACCGTTTCGCTGATTATTTTGCCATCTCTCACAGATACCGCTGGATAGGTATCATTGTGCAATTGGTGATCATCATCAATTTTTACTTCGCCATAGCGCCCCTTGATTCCGGCATTGAACGCATTGGCAGCATTGGTTGATATTTCCGCACCAAACAAATCGAGGGACAACGTATAGTGAAGGTTCATCTTTTTCTGAATTGTCGGCAGATCAATCACACCAAGTGCTCTTACAGCATTGATGTCCTCGGGATCATCGATACCGGCCTCATTCATGGCCTCGCAGGTGCGCTGGATGGTACGTCCAACGCCGGTTTCACCAACAAACATGTGATGGGCTTCTTCGGTCAACATGAAACGGCAGGTGCGCGACAGCGGGTCGAATCCGGACTGGGCCAGTGCCTCAAGCTGCATTTTGCCATCGCGATCTGTGAAATAGGTGAACATGAAAAATGAAAGCCAATCCGGTGTTTCTTCATTGAAAGCGCCCAGCATGCGCGGCGCTTCCTCCGATCCCGATGCGCGTTGTAAAAGACCATTTGCTTCTTCTCGGCCATCGGCGCCAAAGTATTTTTGCAGAATATAGACCATGGCCCACAGATGGCGGCCCTCTTCGACATTCACCTGAAACAAATTGCGCATGTCATAAAGCGACGGGGCGGTTTTTCCCAAAAAACGCTGTTGCTCGACCGAGGCCGGTTCGGTATCGCCCTGAATGACCACAAGGCGCCGCAACATCGAACGATACTCGCCGGGTAGTTCCTGCCACGCTGGTTCACCATAGTGTTCGCCGCACGGAATACGGCGGTCCGCTACTTTGGGAGCAAGCAAAATGCCCCAGCGATATTCCGGCATTTTAACATAGTCGAACTTTGCCCAGCCCTTGGGATCAACGCTGACCGCCGTTCTGAGATAAACGCTGCTTTCCTGAAAACCCTTCGGGCCAAGGTCATTCCACCATGTGAGATAACCCGGGTGCCATTTCTCCAGCGCTTTTAACACCCGTCGATCAGAAGAAAGGTTCACATTGTTTGGAATTAGGGTGTCGTAACTTACGTTTGTCGTGTCGGCCATACTACTCACCTGTTGTTATAATTGTTTGATGACATTGGTCTTTTCAGACCCGTCGTTTGTCAAATTCACCGCGCTTGCCGGTTCCGTAACTACGCAGCGCACCCTTTTCACCAACCGCGTTGGGGCGCTGAAAAATCCAGTTCTGCCAGGCCGTCAACCGTCCAAAAATCCGGGTTTCCATGGTTTCAGGCCCGGGGAAACGAAGATTTGCTTCCATGCCAGTCATGGCATCCGGAGAGAAACTTGCCCGCTCCTCCATAAAAACGCGAACCTCGTCCTCCCAGTCGATGTCATCATAGGCAAATGTGACAAGCCCCAGTTCATCGGCATCACCAGCTTCAATTGGTATCAGCAATTTCTGTTTTGCACTGGCTATACGGGCGGAATCACCGAGGAACCTTGTTTCAAGCCTGGTGAGGTTATTTGACATTGGAAACGGGCCAAAACTGGCCTCGCTCAAGATCAGCGTGGCAACCGGTCGGTCATCATCTTCAAATTCGCCCATCGCCATGTAGGAGCGATCGACCGCAAACAACAGTTCCGCCAGAATTCCGGCAAAACACGAACCGGGCTCGACCAGCGCAACAAGCGACCGCGAAGTCAAATCGACACGCTTGAGAACACGTTTCCAGTAGAGCAGAATTTCATTGGCCAGCCAGTGATCGCGATTGTCGAACAAAATCTGTTCATGAGCAAGTACGGCTTGCGGATCGCCACTGGTCGAAAAAGTAACAACACCAAGCTCCAGCTCATTAAACCGCAGATGCAAGAGCGCGTCATCAAGTTCACGAGCACAACG
>JALTNS010000416.1 GCA_027000565.1 Rhizobiaceae bacterium
TTGCCGGGTATCCCGCAATTGCAGCCAGCCAAGCGCGTCATTATTTGATGGAATCACTCTCGTACTAATTCGCTCACGGCCATTCGTGCTGCGCACGGCCTCCGCGGGGGCGGCGCACAGGCGCCGGGCCGCCCTTGCGGCCAGACTGTTTCCATAAAATGTGAAACAGTCTAAAACGAAAACCGCCCGACAGTGGGTAGCTGCCGGGCGCTTAATTCCGACCGACGCTTGGGGCGGTGCGCCGGACTGAAGTAACAAACTCCAAATAGTGCAGGTGGAAAAAAATGCGCGTGCATTCGATCACATTCAAGAGCCGACCTTCATTAAATGGACCGGTTGTATCTTATGCCGCTTGTTGTTTTCTCTCCAACCGTTTTTGATAGGAATAATACAGAACCGGGATCACAACCATGGTCAATACGGTTGAGACCAAAATGCCGAATATCAATGAAACAGCCAACCCGTTGAATATCGGGTCGTCAACAATGAAAAACGCTCCCATCATCGCTGCCAGCGCAGTCAGGATAATCGGTTTGGCGCGTACTGCAGAAGCGTTAACAACCGCGCGGTGCAGTTCCGTTCCCGCCGCCAGCTGCTGATTGATAAAATCCACCAGCAATATCGAGTTTCGAACGATAATTCCGGCAAGCGCGATCATCCCGATCATCGAAGTTGCAGTAAACTTTGCACCCAAAAGAGCGTGACCGGGCATCACACCAATAATGGTCAGAGGAATGGGCGCCATGATGATCAATGGCACATAATAGGATTTGAATTGCGCCACCACGAGGAAATAAATCAGAATGATACCAACCGCATAGGCAATTCCCATATCGCGGAAGGTCTCAAATGTGATTTGCCATTCGCCATCCCACTTCAAGGCATAACCAACGGGGCGGTCGGGCTGGGTGACAAAATACTGTTTGATCGGCTTTCCGGTTGTATCCCGGGTTTCTGTCAAACGGTTGTAAATTTCAGCCATGCCATAAAGTGGGCTATCCAGTTCACCAGCCATATCGCCAAGCACATAAACCACAGGCAGCAGATCCTTGTGATATATTGATGTCTCACGGGTGGTGCGTTCAATCTTGACCAGTTGTGACAGGGGCACGAGAGTGCCGTTTTGTGCCCGCAGTTTGAGGCTCAAAACCTGATCAATATCGCTCTTGTCACTGGCCGGCAATTGCAGCCGGATCGGAACCGGCTTGCGTGCCCCGGGCTGGTGCAGATAGTTCACATCTTCGCCGCCCAACACAGCTGCTATTGATGATGCAATGGCACTTTGCGGGATGCCCAGAGATGAAGCACGCTGACGATCGACAGAAACGATCAATCGCGGCGTTTTGGCATCAATTGTATCGTCTATATCAACAATATCGGCAGACTCTTCAAAAGCCTTGCGGACAATTTTTGCGTTGGCAATCTGGCCCTCGTAATCAAGGCCATAGATTTCGGCAACCAAAGGTGAAAACACCGGAGGCCCGGGCGGCACTTCAACAATCTTGATGTTGGCCAGCTTGTCAGTAATGGCAGCCTTCAGGTCTTTGCGCAGTTGCACTGCAATTTCGTGGCTTTTGCGCTTGCGATCTTTTTGATCAACCAGATTGATCTGAATATCGCCAAAATTGGACGCCTGTCGCAAATAATATTGCCGCACCAGGCCGTTAAAGCCGATTGGTGCCGATGTGCCTGCATACATCTGATAATCAGAGATCTCGGGAATTTTGTCGAGTTCGTTACCAATTTCAGACAAAATGCGGGCGGTGTGTTCAACACTGGTGCCTTCCGGCATATCGACCACCACCTGAAATTCAGACTTGTTGTCAAACGGCAGCATTTTCAAAACCACCGACTGGGTGACTGCCAGTGAAGCAGAAAGCACCATCAGTACAACCAGCCCAAAGATCATCAGATAACGTGAAAGCCTGCCACCCGGACGGCCTAAAAACGGCCCGATAATTCTATTGAAGAACCGGTAAGATTTGCTGTCGTTTACCTCTTCCCCTCCCGTTTCATGGGCATGGGAACGGATCATTTTCAGTGCGAGCCACGGGGTAATAACAAATGCAATCGCCAGTGAAATCAGCATGCCCATGCTGGCATTTATCGGTATCGGGCTCATATAGGGGCCCATCAGTCCGCTGACAAATGCCATTGGCAACAGCGCTGCAATCACTGTTATTGTTGCAAGAATTGTCGGCCCGCCAACTTCATCAACCGCTTGCGGAATAAGCAGCCAGACCGGGCGCTTGTCACCCATTTCCATGTGTCGATGAATATTTTCAACCACGACAATGGCATCATCAACCAGGATACCAATGGAAAAGATCAATGCAAACAACGACACCCGGTTGATGGTAAATCCATAAGCCAGCGATGCAACAAGGGTTACTGCCAAAGTTGCTATAACTGCGATACCAACAACCACCGCCGGTCGCCAACCCATTGTAAAGAACACCAGAATGACAACCGACCCGGTGGCAAACAAAAGCTTGGTAATCAGCTTTTTGGCTTTTGCATCTGCGGTTTCACCGTAGTTTCTGGTGGTGGTGACATTAACACTGTCAGGTATGTAAATCCCCTTCAGGTCTTCAATCCGCTTAAGCAAGGTATCGGCAACCTGGACCGCATTGGTGCCCGGTTGTTTGGCAATTTCAAGCGTCACCGCGGGAAAACGACCCTTTGTTGCAATCCCTTTACTGGATGATGCCTGACCTGGAACAAAAGTCACATACTTGTTGGGTGTGTCGGCACCTTCGTCGATTTCAGCCACATCTGACAGATAAACCGGCTTGCCGTTGTTCAACCCGACAATTAAATCGCGCACTTCTTCCGGTCGCACCAAAAACGTCCCTGCCCGGACCGGAATATTGAGATCATCCTTGATGATTGAACCACTTTCGGTCGAGGCATTGGCTGCTTGCAAAGCCATTCGCAGATCGTCAAGCGCCAGCCCGTAGCCGGACAGTTTCTGCGGATCAATGCGCACATTGACCACCCGGTCCGGCCCGCCGATTGTGCGCACTTGTCTTGTGCCTGATACCCGCTTTAATTCGGCTTCCAGAGTACGTGCAACTTTCTGCAACTCATAGGCGCCGGTGTTGGCATCTTCGCTCCACAAGGTTGCTGTGACAATTGGAATATCGTCAATACTGCGCGGTTTGATGATCGGTTGAATCGCCCCAAGATTAGGCGGCAGCCAATCAAGGTTTGAAAAAATCTTGTTATAAAGCCGCACGACCACATCGGTCGGGTTCAGTCCGACCTTGAACTGAACCGTAAGGGTAGAAAGACCGGGGCTCGAGACCGAATAAATGTGTTTAATTCCCGCAAGCTCGGACAATACCTGCTCGGCGGGAGTGGAGATCAGTTCTTCCACTTCTTTAACCCCTGCCCCCGGAAACGGAATAAAGACATTGGCAAAGGTTACGTTAATCTGCGGTTCTTCTTCGCGTGGCGTCACCAATACGGCGAAAACGCCGGACAAGAGGGCTGCGATTAACAACAGTGCAGTAATTTCCGAGCGCACAAACGCCTTGGCAATCAGGCCTGATATTCCCAGTTTATTCTCGCTGATATCAGGCATTATTTCTCACCCGCTTTGGATTTCAGATAAATTGCCGCTTTAAGCGGGTCCAACGCGATTTTGTCTCCTGAACGAATGCCGGTAAGAATTTCGACCATGCCATTGTTTAATCGCCGACCGGTCCTGACCTGTTGCAATGTAATATTGTCGCCATCTACCCGGTAAAGGCCTGTAACTTCACCACGAATGGCCAATGCTTTTTCAGGCACCACAAGCATTTCATGTTCACCCACCTTGAAGCGGGTTTTTACCAGCATGCCTGGAAATACAGATTTGATCCCTTGCGGCAGTTCCAGTCGGATGGTGACGGTGTTGGATTTCGGGTCGGCAAACGGAAACACAGTGAGTTTCTTTATCTTTATTGGATCGCCATTGTTAGGCAGGACCATCGCAACATTGCGTTGGCGGATTACCTGGGCAAATTGCTCCGGTACCTCTGAGCGCACCCGCAACTGCTCCAGTGAAAACCCGGTCATCAGCGGCTGTCCGGGATTGGCAATTTCACCAATTTCAACATGACGCTCAACAACCAGCCCGCTATAAGGTGCTCTCACAACTGTATAACCCAGTTGTTCCTGAGCCTGTTCGACGGCAGCCTTCGCACTTTTTGTCTGGGCATCAGCAGCATCAAGCGCAGACTTGGCCTGGTCATATCGCGCCTTGGCTACTGTGCCATTTTGAAAAAGCTTGTCGACTCGCTCAAATTCCTGTCCGGCGGCTTTTGCCTGGGCCATTGCAGCATCCAGCGCACTCCTGGCCTGATCAAGTCTGGAGCGATGTTCGATATCGCTAAATCGTAAAATAACCGCGCCCTGCTCAACAAAATCATCAACATCAAAGTTGATATAGGTAATGCGGCCAGAGGTTTGCGCCGAAACCGTCGTTTTGTTTATCGCTTCAACGGTGCCTTCAAACTGGCGCTGGGTATCCACCACTTCAATTTTGGCAGTGGCAAGCTCAAACGGCAATTCTGCCGCCGTGGCAATCGATGCAAACATCATCAGGGCGCCCGTAACAAACCCTCTTGCCATTGCTCGTGATCGTGTCTCGAAATTCCAGCTCAACATGGGAGTACCCGTCCGTCATTTTGAATCTAACTTATATTAGCAATTCATAATATATAACGTCGGTGCTTTTTGACAACCCCTGAAATTCAGCCAAACGCATAAATCACCTCACCATGTGCAGTTTCACCCGATTAACCAGTTCGATTTTGATATTCATCATCGGGAATTTGCTTTTTGTATCTGGTTACGGGACATTTTTACCAGAATTGCGAATTTTCCTGCTATTACCGGAAAAATTACGTTCAAAACCTTTATATCAGCAACAAATGTGCTAGAGCATCGCAATTATCACCGCATCGAAATTGCATTGCTGCATATATATTCGATATGCATATATGAAATTGTTCAAAGGCCACATCGGGTGGTTTAACTGATAGGAAATTCATGAGCAACGATACAGAAAATTCAGCCAATGGCAGCGATCAGACTGCTGAAAGACCGCAAGCATTCCCATTGTTTTACAAACAACCGGAAGCCCTTTCGCATGAACAGCACGGAGATTTGCGGTTTGATGCTGATGTTGGATTTGCATTTGCCCGTAACACCCATGTTGTACCCTTAAATGTAACCGAACTTGCAGCTGCCGCCAGACATTATCCAATCGTTTTTATCGGCAATGATCAGCCAGTGCCTGTTGCGGTGCTGGGCATTCGTCCGAACGAAAATCTGTTTGTTGATGATGAAGGAAAATGGAAGGCCGATACATATATTCCGTCCTATGTCCGCCGGTATCCCTTTGTGTTTGTTACCGATGCAGACCAGTCACAATTTTCACTGTGTGTTGACCGTTCGGCCCCCCATTTGGTCAAGGACGGCGGTGTTGAGCTGTTTGACGGCGAAGAAGCCTCGGAAGCCACCAAAAATGCGCTCGAGTTCTGCCGAATTTATCAAGGCGAAGTGCAAGGCACCCAGGGTGTCAGCAAGGCAATCGCTGATGAAAACCTTTTGACCATCAATCAAGCCAACATCAATCTGTCCGATGGCGAGCAGCTGAGTGTAACCGATTTTAAGGTGGTGGATGAATCCCGGTTCAATGATTTGTCCGACGAAAAGTTTTTGAAACTGCGTAAGGCCGGTGCCATCACCGCTATATTCTGCCAGCTGATTTCTACTGGAAATTGGGCAAACCTGATTGAACTTTCAGCGGCAAAGTCCGATAAAAAATAACATCAGATGCGAACTGAAATTAAAAAGGGCGGATCAAAATTTGATCCGCCCTTTTTATTTGAATATCAATTCAAAACTAATTGCTGGAAGAAATCTTGTTGAACGCAGCGCTAAACCCAACCAGTGATACCGGAATTGCCAATGGTTTGTTGGCTGCCGCATACATTGTCACCAATATCGTTTTTCCCTTTTTCATCGCCGCAATGGTTTTTGCGCTCAAAGGTGTGGCCGAATAAACACCATTTGGGTCACTGGTCTGCAATTGAATCTGGATTGGTGGCTGATTGTCAATTTTGAAATTGGCACCCGCCGGAAAATACAATCCATGTGGCAAAGCCAAAACCATTAATGGCCGCTTGGTCTTGTCATTGGGTTGCGGACGGATGGAAATTGCCATAATGCGTTTTTGCGACTTTGCTTCGTTGAATGTTTGCGACATCTGGCAAAGCATCGATTCACCATTTTTGATCGGATTGCAGTTAACCAGCCATGATGCGACCGGCTTTTTTGTCGGTGTTTTTGCAGCCTGCTGGGCAAAGCCTGTTGCTGGTGATGCGATGACCGCAGCAAGGACAATATTTCTAATCCACTTGGCACTATATTTCACGGGCTTTTCTCCAGGCTTTTTGAGGCTGCTCGCCTTACACAATAAACTTTATTGGTGTTCAATGCCAAATTAGAGCGACAATGGCAACGGTTTTGAGTGGCCGTACTTAATTTATAAAACAAACTTGATTAATCGACCGCCATCTTGGTTGGGGGCGTCAACCGCAAGTGAGCGGGAATTTCCAGCCAGTGACGTTAGCTGTTCCTAAAAATCCCCGCCAATGCCGCCATCTTCTGCAATCTTTGCAATATAGACATCAAGTTCCTCTAGAATTGCCGGATCCAGAGGTGGTTCCTCATATAATTCAAGTGCCTGTTTCCATATATGGTTGGCTTTTTGCCATGCGCGCGGGCTGCCTGCCTCCTCCCAGCTTTCATAGTTTCGCCAGTCAGAAATCATTGGCGCATAAAATGCATCACGATAACGCTCCTGTGTGTGGGCAGTGCCAAAAAAATGCCCCCCGACGCCTGCCTCAACTATGGAGTCAAATCCAAGCGTCGCATCGTCAACCACCACCGGTTGCAAGAACTCGGCAACCATCTGCAGCATATCCACATCGAGGATCAATTTTTCATAGGAAGCCACAAGGCCACCCTCCATCCACCCTGCTGCGTGTTTGACGATATTGCCGCCGCCCATTGTTGTTGCCCAAAGCGAAAACACCGATTCATATGCGGCCTGCGCATCGACCGTATTGGCGGCATTGACGCCCGAAGTGCGGTAAGGAACATTATACCGGCGGGCAAGTTGTCCGCCAATGATCGCAGCTTTCATATATTCCGGCGTGCCAAAGGCCGGAGCACCGGATTTCATGTCAACATTTGAGGTAAACCCACCATATACAAAAGGCGCGCCCGGGCGGACAATCTGGGTCATGGCAAGACCGGCAAGTGCTTCGGCATTTTGTTGCGCCAGCGCACCGGCAAGAGTAACCGGAGCCATTGCGCCGGCCAGCGTAAACGGTGTTACGCAAATAACCTGATTGCGCGCAGACATCTCAATCAGGCCCTCAAGCATCATACCGTCGAACTTCAACGGAGAGTTTGTATTAATCACTGAAAAACAGGACGGCTCCTTTTCAAGCTGTTGCTGGCTGATACCGCGGCCAATGCGTATCATTTCAATGGCATCGGAAACTCTGCTTCCCCAGATACAATAAACCGACAACGCCTTGTCAGTCAGGGTCAGCATATCGCGGGTATTGTATAAATGTCTGGTAGAGACTGCCCGGTCGAGCGGTTCAACAGGATAGCCACCTATCAGATGGATGATGTTGAAATATTGCGAGAGGCGCAAAAGGTTTTGAAAATCTTCAACATTGCCGGGCCGCCGCCCCTTATCCATGCAGGAAACATTGGGGGGGCTGGATACACAGCCATTGACGATGTAACGGCCACCAATTTGCAGGTTTTTTTGCGGGTTGCGGGCATGCAGGGTAAATTGCGATGGTGCGGTCTTGATAACCTCCTCAATCATCGCCGGGTCAAATCGCACCATATGGGTTTCATCATTGACATCGGCGCCAGCTTTTTTAAGCCGCTCACGCGCATCTTCCGACATAAATTCCATGCCGATTTTCTGAAGAATTTCCAGTGATGCCCGATGGATTGTATCCAGTTGCTCACCGTTTAACAGTTCTTGTGGCGGAAAGGTCAATTCGGGTTGCTTCCAAGGCAGCTGATCAATCGACTTTTTTCCACCGCCAACAGCGCGATTGGCTGAACGATTTCTCCGGTTGCGTCTTTTTGTTGAATCTCTTGTCATATTTATCCTCGCAACCGCTTTCCAGCGGGATCAAACAGCGGTTGCACTTGCACTTTTGCAGATCGACGCTCGCCGATAATTTCTATTTGCCAACCATCCACCTCATTCGCCAGTTCAGCTGGAACATAGCCCATCGCCACGGACACCCCAGAACCATGGGCAAAACCACCGGATGTGACCCAGCCTTTAACCTCGCCTTGAAAATAGATCGGTTCATCGCCAATGGCATCGGCATTGTTGGCATCAACCACAAATGCAAGCAAACGAACTTTATTCTGATTGCTGGTCTGATTTGACAGACAGGCGCTTTTGCCGATGAAATCCACCTCTTTTGACACGTCAACAAATCTTTCAAGACCGCATTCTGCGGGGCTGTAGATTGGTCGGTACTCCCGCGCCCAGCTGCCGTAATTTTTTTCAAACCGCAAGGAATTGAGTGCCCGCGAACCAAAGAGTTTTATGCCATAGGCTTTTCCGGCAGCCATCAACTTGTCAAAAATATAACACTGGTATTCAGGCTTGCACCAGATTTCATATCCCAGATCGCCGGTATAGCTGACCCTGCCAACCAGTGCCGGAGCCATGCCGATATTCATTTTTGAAATCGCCATAAACCGAAAATTGTCTGTGCCGAGATCATGATCAGACAATGATTGCAAAACCTTGCGCGCATCAGGTCCAGCGACCGACAATCCGACCATGCCTGCGCCGTGCCTAATAATTGACACAGAACCATCAACCGGCAAATATTTTTCAAACCACCTCATGTGGTAGTCTTCTGCAATGCCGGAACCGGCAATGAAATAATTGTCCTCGCCAAGATTGGACAAAGTGAAATCGCCGATCACTCCGCCGTCGTGCTTTAACATCGGCGCAAGTGTCATCCGCCCCTCAGCGGGCATGCGGCAGGCAAGAATTGTGTTCAACCAGTCCTTTGCGCCCGGGCCAGAAATTGAATAATTGGCAAAACCAGAGATTTCGCACAAACCAACACTTTTCCGCACAGCGTTTGCTTCTTTTCCGACAAATTCGAAGTCGGTTGAGCGGCACCAGGAAAACTCATCTTTTACCCCTTCAGGGGCAAACCACAGGGCCGTTTCAAGTCCGTATGCAGCGGAAAACTGGGCACCGG
This sequence comes from Rhizobiaceae bacterium, assembly GCA_027000565.1. Lineage (GTDB taxonomy): Bacteria > Pseudomonadota > Alphaproteobacteria > Rhizobiales > Rhizobiaceae > SZUA-100. Next base: position 9,324 of record JALTNS010000416.1, read on the forward strand.
CATCTTTTAACCGGTCATAAACAGGTGTGGTTTTAAGTGGTCTGCCGGCGGGCAATTCCTCGTTGGGAAAACGGATCGAAAACCGCCGGGAATAATTTTCCTGTACTTTGAGCGAGGTATATTCCGGGGTCGCCCAATCGCCATACCTGGCGATATCCATCGCCCAGATATCCATGCCCGGATCCCCCTCGACCATCCAGTTTGCAAGCGCCAGACCTACCCCGCCTCCTTGAGAAAATCCGGCCATGACGCCACAGGCACACCAGTAGTTGGAAAGCCCCCTGACCGGCCCAATCAGCGGATTACCGTCCGGGGCGAAGGTAAACGGCCCATTGATGATTTGTTTGATACCGGCATTCTTAAATGCCGGGAAATGCTCAAACCCGACCTCGAGCGACGGAGCGATGCGATCAATATCCGGTTCGAGCAGTTCGTGGCCAAAATCCCACGGTGTGGTTTTGGGTGACCAGGGTTTGCCGGCTTTTTCGTAAGTACCCATCAACATGCCACCGCGTTCCTGACGCAGATACAATTCGCCGTCAAAATCAACAGCATGGATGATTTCCCGGCCGGTCTTTTTGTTCCATTCTGCAACTTCCGGCATGTCTTCGGTCAAAAGGTACATGTGCTCCATGGCCAGAACAGGCAGTTCGAGACCAGCCATGCGGCCCACTTCCCGTGCCCAAAGCCCCCCGGCATTGACCACATGGTCGGCAACAATCTCCCCCTTGTTTGTTGTGACCAGCCAACCGCCATCACTGTTCTGGGCAAGCGCTTCAACTTTTGTAAAACGTTCGATGTCGGCGCCGAGCTTGCGCGCGGATTTGGCAAACGCGTGGGTCACGCCAGAAGGGTCGAGATGGCCATCAACGCTGGTTTTCATGGCACCCACAAACTTTGACGGATCAAGCAACGGCATGTGCTCTCTTGCTTCTTCCGGTGAAATTATTGAAGCCTCGATACCAAGATAAGCGCCTTTGGCAACCATGCCCTTTAGCCAGTCAAGCCGCGCCTCGGTAGCTGCCAGCATTACTCCACCAGTAATATGGACACCGGTATCCTGACCTGAGAGTTCCTGAATTTCCTTATAGAGATCAATGGTGTATTGCTGCAACTTGGCTACATTGGGGTCGCCGTTGATCGTATGCATGCCACCGGCAGCGTGCCAGGTTGAGCCGGATGTAAGTTCATCACGCTCGAGCAATATCACATCATGCCAGCCAAGTTTGGCCAGGTGGTAAAGCACCGAACAGCCAACGACCCCGCCACCAATGACAACAACCCGTGCATGAGACTTCATTCAACCCTCCAGATTTTTGGTTGAATGATGGGTTTCAACCGGTAAAGTGTTTGAGTATTTTCGACACTTTTTGATGTAAATTGGACA
>JALTNS010000417.1 GCA_027000565.1 Rhizobiaceae bacterium
AAAAATGGCGACCTGCGGGTCGCCTTTTTTGTCTTTGAATTTTTCCCGACAGATTAATAAATATTTTTGGCTTTCCTGATATTCCGTAACGGAACAAGGAGAGAATTGTGTTTTCGTTTGAGCCGATAAATCGACAGCGATACCGGATTGTCATGACCCTGGCCGGTGGCTTGATGATATTTTTCGTCACCAATATCGAAAAATTTCTGAATACACTCACTCTTTTTCTGGAATGCACCAGTTATTTCTGGTTCTGCTCGGCGCTTCGAACCGATGTGCCGGAGACCGCCATTCTTGCGGTTATCATCCTGTTTATGATCACTGCTGCAATTGCAACCATCCGCCGGGTAAGGAACACGCCTGTATCCAATTACTGGGCTGTATTGTTGCTGGTTCTGATCACGCTGGATTATCAGTATCTCACCGGTCTTGATGTGATCTGGCAGGGCGATCCCGGTTCCGGCCTCTTTCAATTGCCGGTGCCATGGTTTCTGCTAACCGCAATTGCGCTGATATTCCTGTTGTCCTTTGCTTCGGAAAAATCGGAGTATTTTATGTCCGGTTACTGGAATGCCGACCCGCCACTTGGTTACGGGTTATCATTATCGTCATTCTGGCTGCTGGCATTTTCCGCAACGAAACTGGCGAGCATTCAGGCAATTGCTTTCGACAATCCCACTCTTTGGCAGGTCACCCAATCCATTGAAACGCGGATTGAAAACATGGTGCCGCAGACATTAACATCGCCGGTCATTCCAGCGGTTATTTTTATGACTTCAGCCGTATTGCTGGTGATTCTCGGACACCTGAAACAAGCCGGTTCAGCAGCTGGAAACAGCACCCGGTCACAGGAATTGATACATCGCCGTCAGCGGGCAATCCAGACAACAAAGGCCGCCCAAAGCATCAACGGTCTCAAGCTGTAATACCTCTTTTCATCCACCGCTAAATCTGACAATCTGTTTTCCTGAACCAAAAATTATTTCAAGGGAGAACAATTATGCAAAAAATTATTAACCTGGCACTGGCCGCAATGGTCGGCCTTGCATTTACCATGGGTGTAAATGCCCAGACCCTGCCGAATCTCGGCGGCAAATCGGTTGTTGTTGTCACTGAAAACGCCTATCCGCCGCTGCAATTTATCGATCCGAAAACCAGCGAACAGATCGGCTGGGAATATGACGCGATGAATGAAATTGCCAAGCGGCTCAATTTCAAGGTCGAATATCAAAACACCTCTTGGGATGCGATGATACAGGCGGTTTCCGATGGCCAGTATAATATCGGCATGACCGGTATCACCATCAAGGAAGAGCGCAAGGCCAAGGTTGATTTTTCCGACCCCTATATGCGTTCAGAAATGTTCATGCTGGTGCGCGGTGATGAAAACCGCTTCACCGATAGCAAGAGTTTTGGAAAATTTACCGATGGACTTGTGGGTGCCCAGGCAGGCACCACACCGTTTTATGTGGCTGTTTACAACATGCTCGACGGCAATGAAGCCAATCCGCGCATCAAGCTGTTTGAGACCTTCGGCGCCACGGTTCAGGCGCTCAAAACCGGCGATGTTGATGTGGTCCTGACCGATGGCACTGCGGGCAAAGGTTATGTGGATGCATCCAACGGCGGACTGAAGCTGATTGGAGAAGCGATGGGAACCGAGGACTTCGGCTTCATCTTTCCCAAGGGCTCTGACCTTGTTGCGCCCGTTAACGCGGCAATTGCAGCCATGAAAAAAGACGGCACCATAGATGCACTTAACAAAAAATGGTTCCTCGATTACAAATTCAATCAATAGTCGGCGGGCATCATCACTGTGCAAACTCAATCCAACACAGTGCCGGCCAGTTTCTGTGGCCGGTATTTGATTGGATGCAGGTCGACTCTTCTTCGCAACAACAGCCGGTGATCCATGAACGCGCCAACGGCTGGTAATTCAGGCCAACAAGACTTTCCCTGGTGGTTGCTGGTCACAGTCTTGATGGGTATCGGACTTGCGATATTCATCGCCGTCAGCGACCTTTATTCGCAGGTTTTCAGGGCGGTTTCCAAGGGTGCCGGCATAACGGTTTTTGTGACCCTGGTAGGCTTTGCGCTGGCGTCAGCGCTTGGCCTTTTACTGGCGGTAATGGGTCTGTCGAAATCTCTGGTTCTAAGGCAGATATCGCGTTTTTATGTCGAGATAATCCGCGGCATTCCTATTCTGGTGCTGCTGTTTTATATAGCCTTTGTCGGTGCGCCCGGATTTGTTGCCCTGTGGAATGCGCTTATCAGCCCGCTGATTGATGCGGGCCTGAGCGATAAAATGACGGTCCGCGATTTTCCACTGTTGTGGCGCGCCATCATCGCCTTGATGATCGGCTATTCGGCTTTTATTGCCGAGGTGTTTCGCGCCGGAATTCAGGCCATCGACAGCGGCCAGATTGAAGCTGCAAAAGCGCTTGGCCTCAGCGGATTTCAGCGTTTTCGCCTGATTGTCATGCCCCAGGCCATTCGCACCATCGCCCCTCCACTAGGCAATGATTTCATTGCCATGATCAAGGATTCATCGCTTGTGTCGGTTCTCGGCGTTGCCGATATTACCCAGATGGGCAAAATATATGCAGCCGGATCGTTCCGTTTTTTCGAAACCTATTCAATCGTTGCCTATATTTACCTTATCATGACCATTGGCCTGTCGCTGGTATTGCGCGCCATTGAACGCCGCCTGCGCAATCGCTGGGGCGATTAACATATATGGTCATTATTCTTTGGCCCGTTCAATCGATTCGCTGAT
>JALTNS010000418.1:0-342 GCA_027000565.1 Rhizobiaceae bacterium
GCTGGTAAAGGCTTGCCGTTTGCATCCTTGAAAAAGCGGAAAAATTCAGTATTTGGTGAAAGCACCATTGTGGTGTCTGAATTTTCCAAAGCTTCCGCATAAGCCGCCATTGACCGATAGAATTCAAAGAACTCGGGATCACGATTAAAAGCATCTGCGAAAATCTTGTTGCGTTCGGCTTCACCCTGACCGCGCAAAATTTCAGCTTCACGCTGGGCTGCCGCCTTGGTTTCAACCACCTGACGATCCGCAGTCGCCTTGATCCGGCGCTCCGCCTCACGACCACGGGCACGCAACCTTTCCGCCTCGGCCAGACGTTCAGCTGACATCCGGTCAAAGGTC
>JALTNS010000418.1:352-2773 GCA_027000565.1 Rhizobiaceae bacterium
GATCGGTACGCAGCACCCGCACATCTTTAATTGTCAGACCAAGTTTTGCGGCTTCCGGGCGTAGTTGATCGCGGACTTCAAGCATCATCGCCAGGCGCTCTTCCGAAAGGGCCGCCTCAAAACCACGACGGCCATAAACAGCACGAAGTCCATCTTCAAATCGGATTCCTAGCTGGCGTTCGGCAACGGCCAAACTGCCCGAAACAGTTTCTCTGAATTGCCTTGCATCGCTAATGCGATAAACAAGAAATGCATCCACAACATAAAATTTACCGCCCGAAACCTGCACCCGCAAATCGTCCCGATCAAGCCTGATTAACCGGTCCTCGACAATTTGAACTGTATCAAGATCAAACATCGAAAATGGTGCTTTGAAATAAAGCCCGGGTTGGTCGATAACACGCTGAATTTTACCAAAACGCACCACAATTGCCTGGTCACGCTCATTAAGTACAAAAATCGATCCGTATAAAACAATTGCCAAAACTGCAATCAGACCGCCAATAACAGGAAGTTTGTTCATCATGATGCTCCTACTTCTTTTTTCCGATTTCAGGCAATGGCAAATACGGAACCACTCCGGTTCCCCCATTGGGGCCACTCTCCATGATGATCTTGTTTGAACTCTTCAGAACTTTTTCCATTGTTTCCAGGAACAACCGTTTGCGAGTCACTTCCGGTGCTTTTACATATTGATCGTAAACCAGAACAAAGCGCTGCGCTTCACCCTTGGCTTCTTCAACAACACGGTTTTTGTAACCGGCGGCGTCTTCGCGAATTTGTGCCGCCTCACCGCGAGCAGCACCAAGTACGTTATTGGCGTATTTCACGCCATTTTCACGAAATTTGTCTTCATCCTGCTCGGCGCGCTGAACTTCTTCAAATGCGTCAGCCACATTTGCAGGCGGAGCTGCATCGGCAATCGCCATCCGGCTGATGCTGATACCAGAACCATACCGATCAAGTGTGGACTGCACAATCTTCTGCACATCAACAGCAATACCGGTACGGTCATCTCGGAAGATATCCTGCGCCGGTCGTTTGCCAACCACTTCACGCATTGCGCTTTCGGAGACCTGCCGCACCATTGCATCAGGATCAACCACATTGAACAGGAACTTGCTTGGATCAGCGACGCTCCAGATCACAGAAAATGTTACGTCAACAATGTTCTGGTCACCGGACAGCATCAAGCTGGACGAGCGGCCACCACCAACGGAACCAATCGAAATCTGACGGTCCGCAGTTTTGGCTATTTCAACAGTCTCAATCGGCCACCACATAAAATGCAGTCCTGCCGAAGAAAGTTCGTTCTTCGGTTTGCCAAACAACAATTCGATACCGAGTTCGTCCGGTTGAACCGTATAAACAGATTGCGAAAGCCACAGACCAACAGCCGCGACAGCTGCCAGACCGAACATTAACGGGTTGCCGCCCCTACCGCCACCGGGCAATACCTGCCGGAGTTTATCTTGTCCCTGTCGAAGAATTTCTTCAAGATCCGGTGGCTGTCCGCCGCCTCTTGGGCCTTGTGGACCACGAGGGCCTTGCCCCCATGGTCCCTGACCACCGCCATTATTGCCACCGCCGCCTTGCCAGCCGCCGCCATTTTGATTGTTCCAGGGCATAAAATTCCTCTCAACATGTCTTTTTCTGGTGCAAATGATCGCATCCAGGCACGATTCTGTCCGTTGGTAGTGGTTATAGGTATGGAATGCCCGTGTTTCAACGAGAAGTACAGCTATTGCTGATAATTAATGCTGCGACATTCTTGGGCCATTGGTGCGTTGATGCTCTGCCAATGTTTCAAGTATGGCGGTCCCGGTTATCGCCGTTCAAAAATCTGATAGATACTATCAACCGAATCCCGCGGCCCGGCGGCAATAAACTCTTCGCTCGCCTGCTTCCAGATCGCTTGATCAATTTCAGGAAAACAGGTGTCGCCATCAGGTGCCGCCAATACTTTGGTGAAATATATCCGGTCTGCAATATCCATGAACTGGCGATAAATTTCGCCCCCGCCTATTATGCAGATCTCCTTTGCGCCGTTTGCCTCGGCCCAATTGCGCGCAACGGCCAGTGCATCATCCGCTGATTTCGAAACCACGACGCCATCGATCCCGATACTTGCGTTACGTGAGACCACAATATTGTGCCGGTCAGGCAATGGCCTGCCGATACTCTCAAACGTTTTTCGACCCATAATGATCGGATTGCCGGTGGTAATTGCCTTAAAGCGTTTCAAATCACTCGACAGTTTCCAGGGCATATCGCCTTTGCTGCCGATTATACCATTTTCAGCCGCTGCAACGATGATGGAAATGGGTAAGGTCAAACCGCAATCGCCGCCTTTATGGTTGAATCCGCCTGATAATTCTCAAGCGTAAAATCTTCAAATGTAAATGAAAAAATGTCCTTGAC
>JALTNS010000419.1 GCA_027000565.1 Rhizobiaceae bacterium
CCTTTTACCCCGCCGCCCTACGCTGCCAGTTCCATTTATACGTATAAATAGAATTATTGTTCAATGGCTCCTGTTTCTATCTCCAAGAACTCAACTGCTGCTAATCGTGAGGCTTCGTCGCCTGCGCCCACCAGTGCGGATATTGCGCCTGATGCACCCCATCGCCGATCATCGACTTCCCGTGCGGGCAACCCGTCCAATTTATCTGCCCACGCACCGCTCGCCGATCTTTCCTCGCGCCACAAAAAGCGCTCCGATGCGATTGCCGATGGCATCAAGGCATGGATCATGCACGAGGGGTTGAAACCCGGCGATCATCTGCCGAAAGAACATCAGTTGACCGCCCATTTTCATTGCGCCAAGGGCACTCTTCGCGAGGCGTTGAAATCTTTGGAAGTGCAAGGGTTGATCAAGATTCGCACCGGGCCTTCCGGCGGGCCGGTTTTGATCGAGGTTTCCTACGCCCGTTCATCCGATTTGTTACGCAACTTCCTGCATTTCCAAAATCTCAGCATTGAAGACATTTATGCCCTGCGCAAGATCATCGAGGTCGAATTGGCGGTCAGCCTCGTCGGCCATTTGAAACCGCAAACGCTGGATTTGCTGGAGCAAAATCTTGCCACCTGTTGCGCGTCCTTGACGCAAAGCCAGCGCCGCAATCAGCTCAGTTTGCGCGAAAAGGAACTCGATTTTCACACCGTTCTGGCCGATCACTGCCCCAACCCGTTATTAGCCTTTCATGCGCGGTTTTTAACCGATCTGCTGCGCAATTTTATAGATTTTCAACCCGACCATCTGCGGACCTATGAAAAATTTACCCATGACAATATCGCCCATCACCGCGATCTGCTTGCGGCTTTTCGCGCTGATGATGTGGAAGCCGTGCGGCAAACCATGACCCGCCATATGGAAGATGCCGAATCCCACACATTGTCGCTCAACGGCACCCTTGCCAGTGATTTGATGTTGCCGCGATGATGCCCAAGCCCATGTCTGACCTGCACGAAAACCTCACCCGTCGTATCGACGATCAGATCACCGCTCTGGTGGCGCTGACGCAGGATCTCATTCGTTTCCCGACCATCAATCCGCCGGGTGAGGACTATACGCCTTGCGCTGAATATTTGGGCCAACGGCTCAAGCGCGCCGGTTTTCAGGTCAACTATTTCAGGGGTGAAGGCACTCCCGGCGACAGTGATCAATATCCGCGCACTAATGTGATCGCCCGTTATGAGGGCCGCGGCCCTGGCCCGACCGTGCATTTCAATTCCCATATTGACGTGGTTGAGGTCGGCCACGACTGGACGATGGACCCGTTTGCCGCAATTGTCCGCGATGGCCGGGTCTATGGCCGCGGTGCCTGCGACATGAAGGGCGGGCTGGCCGCTTCAATCATCGCAGCTGAAGCCTATATCGCCGCCAACCCGGATTTTTATGGCGCAATTGAAATCTCAGGCACGGTCGATGAGGAATCCGGCGGCTATGGCGGGGTAGCTTATCTGGCTGAAAAAGGCCTGTTTTCCAAGCCGCGGGTTGATCATGTGATCATCCCCGAACCGCTCAACAAGGACCGCATCTGCCTTGGCCATCGCGGCGTCTGGTGGGCGGAGATTGAAACCCTTGGCGTGCAGGCCCACGGCTCAATGCCTTTTTTGGGCGACTGCGCGGTGCGCCACATGGGGGCGGTGCTTTCGGCCTTTGAAGACCAGCTCTACCCGCTGCTGGCCAGCAAACAAACCCAAATGCCGGTGGTACCGGAAGGTGCCAAAAAATCAACCATGAACATCAATTCAATCCACGGCGGCAACGAGGAAAGCCATGAAGGGTTTCCATCGGCCAATGTACCGGAAAGCTGCCGCATGGTGATCGACCGGCGCTATTTGCTGGAAGAAGATCTCGCCACTGTCAAAAGCGAGGTTATCGCCGTTCTCGACGGATTGAAAGACAATCGCCAAAATTTTGACTACGCCATTCGCGATATGTGGGACGTATTGCCAACCATGACCGAGCGTGATGCGCCGGTGGTTCAGGCGGTGGCCGGAGCGATTGAAGAAGTGCTGCACAAAAAACCCGACTATGTGATATCGCCCGGCACCTATGATCAAAAACACATAGCCCGCATCGGCCATCTGCACGACTGCATTGCCTATGGTCCGGGCATTCTCGATCTCGCCCACCGGGCGGATGAATATGTTGTCATTGACGACATGGTTGAATCGGCAAAGGTCATGGCCTTCGCCATCCATCAATTGCTGACAGGAGCAAAATAAACTGCTTTAATAAACTCAAAACCACCAATGGGAGGAATAAAATGACGTTAATCAAAACCCTGGTCAGAACAGCGGCGCTGACTGCTGCACTGACCATGAGCGCTTCATTCAGCGCCATAAATGCATGGGCACAAAAGACTGAAGTAACCCTTGGCGCGGTACTTGAGCCACCCCATCTCGACCCGACCGCCGGTGCAGCCGCGGCAATCGACGAAATTGTCTATGCCAATGTATTTGAGGGCTTGACCCGCATCGGCTCCAAAGGCGAAGTGCTGCCGGCACTGGCCGAAAGCTGGACTGTTTCCGATGATGGCAAGGTCTACACCTTCAAGCTGCGCACCGGGGTTAAATTTCACGATGGCAGTGATTTCAACGCCGACGATGTGAAGTTTTCGCTTGATCGCGCCCGTGGCGAAAAATCCACCAACGCGCAAAAAGCCCTGTTCAAAGGCATTGCCAGCGTTGATGTGGTGGACCCGGCTACCGTGAAAATTACCCTTAAAAATCCTGCCGGTAATTTCACCTTCAACATGGGTTGGGGCGATGCGGTAATCGTTGCGCCAGAATCGGCCGACAACAACAAAACCAATCCGGTCGGCACCGGGCCTTTCAAATTTTCCAAATGGGCCAAGGGATCTTCAATCGAGCTGGTTAAAAGCGACAATTACTGGGGCAAACCAATCGCACTGACCAAGGCAACCATCCGCTTCATTCCTGATCCTGCCGCCGCTGTATCATCGCTTTTGGCCGGTGATGTGGACGGTTTTGCCAATTTCCCGGCCCCTGAATCCCTGCCGCAATTGCGCGCCGACGGGCGATTTAATGTGGTGGTTGGTTCCACCGAAGGTGAAACCATCCTTTCAACCAACAATAAAAAACCGCCGTTCAATGATGTGCGGGTGCGCCGCGCCATGGCCCACGCGATTGACCGTCAGGCGATCATTGATGGCGCCATGTTCGGACTTGGCACACCAATCGGCACCCATTTTGCGCCACACCACCCGGCCTATGTCAAAGATCTGATCAACACCTATCCTTACGATCTCGACAAGGCCAAGGCATTGTTGGCAGAAGCCGGTTTCCCCAATGGCTTTAAGGCAACTATCAAGCTGCCACCACCATCCTATGCCCGCCGCGGCGGTGAAGTTGTTGCAGCCCAATTGCGCAAGATCGGCATTGATCTGGAGATCATTCCGGTTGAATGGGCGCAGTGGCTCGATCAGGTGTTCAAAAAGAAAGATTATGATCTGACCATCGTCTCGCACACTGAACCGCAGGACATCAACATTTATGCCCGCGACGGTTATTATTTCCAGTATGAAAGCGATGAATTCAAAAAGATCATGGCTGATCTCAACCTCGCCACCGATACCACTGAACGGTATAAACTGATGGGCGATGCCCAACGGTTAATCACCAAAGATGCGGTCAACGGCTTTATGTTTGAACTGGCCAAAGCCGGTGTGTGGAACAAGAAGCTCAAAGGCATGTGGGAAAACGCGCCGGTGCAGGCGACCGATCTGACTGGGGTAAGTTGGTCTGAGTAGGCAAAGGTTTCCGGACAACAAACAGTCTGCCCGCAATCATTACCCATGGTCGCGGGCAGAGTTTGGCAATTGATCTCCACCACTATTGAGATTTGCAAAGCACTTTTATTTGCTTTACCTTGATGTAAAGCAAGGAATATTATTACCATGCCAACAGCCAAGCTAAGCAAAAAATCCCAATTGGTATTACCAGCGGAAATTCGCAAGAAATTGGGAATCAGGCCCGGTGATCAATTGAATCTAGAAGTTGAAGGTGAGCATGTTGTGCTTCGCAAAGCGCCTGATTCAGATGTTGAAGAACTCGCCAAGTATTGCTCCGATATTTGGAAAGGCTATGCTGACAAGGTTGATGACATGCGCGACGAGTGGGATAAATGAGCCAAACAACAATAGCCAATGGCAAAACAGTGCTGTTGGACACTGTGGTTTTAATCTATTTCCTTGAAAATAATCCAAAATTCGGAAGAGCCGCGAGGAATCAACTTGAACGCATTGAGAGTGGCTCAATCAATGGCATAATATCCACGCTTCTTTTCACCGAGTTGTTGGTGCGGCCATTCTCAATTAATGATCAACAGGCTGTTTCGGGTGTTGTAACCAGACTATCAAATTTCCACAACCTGACCATATGTGATGTGGACAGGCAAACCGGCATTACCGCTGCGCGCCTTCGAGCAAAATTCGCAATCAGAACACCAGATGCAATTCATGCTGCAACAGCACTCGAATCTGGAGCCGATGGCATTTTGACCAATGACAGGCAATTGCGACGTCTGGAAGAAGAAAACCTGTCAGTCTGGCTGATTGATGAATTAGCCTGACCGCAATTACCTGGAGTTGTATTCGATTGATCCATTACCTCGCAAAAAAGCTGATCTTCACCGCCCTCACCCTTTGGGTGGCGTCGATGGTAATATTTGCGCTGTTGGAAATTGTGCCAGGCGATCCGGCGCAACTGATGCTTGGGTTTAACGCAAGTGCCGATGCGGTTGCACAATTGCGCCAGCAACTGGGACTCGATTTACCGCTACCGGTGCGCTATTTCACCTGGATCAGCGGATTATTGGTTGGTGATTTTGGTGTCAGTTATACCTATTCGGTTCCGGTCAGTGAACTGATTGGCGAACGATTGTGGGTCTCGCTGCCACTGGCTTTTTTGGCCCTGGTGTTATCGACTGCCATAGCCATTCCGGTCGGTATATTTTCGGCCTCGCGCCACGGCACCCGCACCGATACCTCGATCATGGCTTTCACCCAGTTGGGCATTGCCATTCCCAATTTCTGGTTTGCCCTTCTAACAGTTTATATTTTTGCGATCTGGCTTCAGTTGGTTCCTGCCGGTGGGTTTCCCGGTTGGGAAGATGGGTTGGTAAAAGGCCTCAAGTCGTTGATCTTGCCAGCCATTGCGCTTGCCCTGCCGCAAGCGGCAATTCTTTCGCGTGTCACTCGATCCGCCCTGCTCGATGTTATGGGCGAAGACTATATCCGCACCGCCCGTGCCAAGGGGTTAAGCGCAAGATCTGTGTTGTGGCAACACGCCCTCCGCAATGCGCTGATACCGGTTTTGACCATTATGGGCCTGCAATTTGCTTTTCTTCTGGCCGGCACCATTATTATCGAAAATGTGTTTTATCTACCGGGCCTGGGCCGGTTGATTTTTCAGGCCATCACCCAACGAGATTTAATCGTCGTTGAAAGTGTTGTCATCTTGCTGGTAGCAACCGTCATCCTGATCAATCTGCTGGTTGACCTCACCTATGCGGTGGTTGATCCGCGCCTTCGTCATTCGGTTGGACGGAGCACCACATGAGCGTTGAGACTTTCGAAGACGCACCGGAAACCTGGCGCGATGTCGCCAAAAAGGCGTTCAAAAACCGCTCCTTTCTTGTCGGCCTGATCATCACCATGATTATTATATCAATGGCACTGATATCCTTTGTCTGGACACCATGGTCAGTGATCGAACTTGATATTCTGGAAAAGCTGAAAAAACCATCACTTGAACACTGGTTCGGCACCGACCATTTTGGCCGCGATATCTTTTCGATGGTCATGGTCGGCGCGCGCAATTCAATTGCTGTTGCGCTGATCGCCGTTGGTATTGGTATTGTCATCGGCGTACCAATCGGGAGTTGGGCAGCGGCCAAAGGTGGTACATTTGATGAACTGTTAATGCGCTCCAACGATGTGATTTTTGCTTTTCCGGCTCTGCTTTCAGCGGTAATGATCACCGCCATTTTCGGCCCCGGAGCGGTCAACGCCATCATCGCCATTGGCATTTTCAATATTCCGGTATTCGCCCGCCTGGCGCGCGGGGCGGCGCTGTCGATCTGGCCGCGTGAATTCATCCTGGCGGCGCGGGTTGCCGGCAAGGGCAAGGCCCGCATCACCATTGAACATATACTGCCCAATATGGCCAACCTGTTGCTGGTTCAGGGCACCATCCAGTTTTCGCTTGGCATTTTGGCAGAAGCAGGTCTTTCCTATGTCGGCCTTGGCACCCAGCCGCCACTGCCAAGCTGGGGGCGAATGCTGAACGAAGCACAAACCATGATGAGTTTTGCCCCTCATATGGCGATATTTCCGGGGCTGGCGATCGTTGTCACCGTACTTGGACTCAATCTGTTAGGCGATGGTTTGCGCGATGTGCTCGACCCGCGTTTGCGGCGGGAGCGTTGATCCATGCCGCTCCTGGACATTAAGAGCCTATCCCTGTCGATCGGTGAGACCGAAATCCTCAAAGATATTTCAATCACCATTGATGCGGGTGAAACCCTGGGACTGGTCGGCGAATCCGGCTCCGGCAAATCCATGTCAGCACTGGCTATCATGCAACTTTTGCCACACGCCAGCAAAGTTTCCGGTTCCATCATGTTTGATGGCGAAGAACTGCTACAAGCCGGAGAGGCCCGCATGTGCGCCCTTCGTGGAGATGATATCGGCATGGTTTTTCAGGAGCCAATGACCGCGCTCAACCCGGTCAAAACCATCGGCGAACAGGTCGCCGAAGGCATTCGTCTGCACACCGGCGCGAACCGGGCTGATGCCGAAAGGCGGGCCGAAACCATGCTCGAACGTGTCGGATTGCCGTCATCAAAATTTCCGCTGGCGCGCTATCCTCACGAACTTTCCGGTGGCCAGCGCCAGCGGGTGGTGATCGCCATTGCCTGCGCACTTCATCCAAAATTGCTGATTGCCGATGAACCAACCACCGCGCTTGATGTGACCCTGCAGGCACAAATTCTGGAACTGCTCAACGAACTGGTTGATGAAAACGATATGGGGTTGTTGCTGATCAGCCACGATCTGGCAATAGTCACTGAAATGGCATCGAAAATCGTTGTCATGCGCCATGGTAAAATCATGGAAAGTGGCGAAACCGCACGGGTTTTGAAAGAACAAAAACACCCCTACACCCGCCAGCTGGCCGAAGCCTCAACCCATGTCCCCTTGCGCACCACAACGCCGGTAACGGCAAAATCTGCTGAAGACAACGGCACCGCGCCGCTATTGTCAGTAAAAAACCTGATCCGCGAATATCCAACACCCCGAAAATCGCTGTTTCAAAAAGGCAACCCCTTTCGCGCAGTTGATCAATTGAGTTTTGATCTGTTTCCCGGTCACTCGCTTGGGCTGGTGGGTGAATCCGGTTGCGGAAAATCCACTTTGGCCCGCGCCATTTTAGGGCTCGAACGGCCCAATGGCGGCCACATTAATTTTGCCGATACAGATTTCGCAACCGCAACAATGGAAGAAATCAACCACGCCCGCCGTAATATTCAAGTGGTGTTTCAAGATCCCTATGGTTCGTTTAATCCGCGCCACAAGGTGGCAAGACTGGTCGCGGAACCCTTGCACCTGATGGACAAGATGGCGGATGACGAAAAGCGCACCAAAGTTGCCAGGGCACTTGTCGAGGTGGGGCTTTCCGCATCAGACATGGACAAATATGCCCACGAATTTTCCGGCGGTCAGCGCCAGCGCATCGCCATTGCCCGGGCGCTGATCACCGAACCAAAATTGATCATCGCCGATGAACCGGTTTCCGCGCTCGATGTTTCCATCCGTGCTCAGGTGCTGGACCTTCTGGCCGATTTGCGCGACCGGCTGGGGCTCGCCTATTTGTTCATCAGCCATGATCTGTCTGTGGTACGCGCCATCACCGATGATGTTTTGGTAATGAATGCTGGCAAAATCGTTGAGCGTGGGCCAACAACGCATGTTTTTGACTATCCTCAGGATGATTACACAAAAAAACTTGTTGCAGCCGCCCCTGACCTTGAACGCGCCATAATGAGGAGATTAGAAACTTCGTAAGGATTTTGAGGGCAAAATCCGCTGATGGCTCGCAAATACCTGCACAAGTCAATTGCAGAGCAATGCAATGTGCAGAACCTGGGCCAACGAATTAATGGAGATGTGGTGGTGAGTGATAATTTTCAACAATCGGCTCCCGAGAATCTGGAAACGGCCTATGACAATTCAGGTCGGGTCGAAAATGCCTCCCAGCTGGTAAGCGATTATATCAGCGATGCCGCCGATTACCGCCATCAGATGGCAAATTTCATCGAATTTGGGCAGGTCTATGGAAAAAGAGAGCGCAACCAGCTCGACCTGTTCTGGCCCGACAAAAACAAGGATGCGCCGCTGGTAATGTTCATACACGGCGGATATTGGCAAAGACTTGATCGCTCGGCGTTCAGCCACATGGCAAAAGGCCTCAATGCCCGAGGGGTCGCCGTCGCGATACCGTCCTATACCCTTTGCCCGGACATCAATATCAGCGGCATCATTGACGAAATTCGCCGCGCCTGCATCATCTTGTGGAAGACCTATGACCGGCCGATTACAGTTGTCGGGCATTCCGCTGGCGGGCATCTCGCAGCTTGTATGCTGGCGACCAAATGGAACCGCATTCATTCAGTATTACCCGAACAACTGGTACAATCCGCCCTGTCGATTTCCGGCGTATTTGAACTTGCGCCGTTGATGAAAACCACCATCAACGACGCATTGAAACTGACCCCGGACGAAGCCCGGACCGCCAGCCCCTACAACTGGATGATTGAGCCAGGGTTGCGGTTCGATGCCTGGGTTGGCGGCGAAGAAAGTTCCGAATTTCAGCGCCAGTCACGCTCGCAGGCCCAACGCTGGCGGATGATGGGGGCAGTTACACGCTATCATGAAATTGCCGGTGCCAATCATTTCACCGCCATTCACCCATTGACCGATCCAAATAGCGAAATGGTCATGCGGATACTGGAACTGATGAAACCCGCCGAACTGCCGACCCTTGAGAGCCTGAACATTCCGGAACACAACCCGCTGCCGGTGGACGAACGAAAAGCCGTGGTCGAAAGCAAGGACGCGCCAACCCCGGACGATCAGGAAAAGAAAGCCGTGGTCGAAAGCAAGGACGCGCCAACCCCGGACGATCAGGAAAAGCAGGAAGAACCCGCTACCGGTCAGAGCAAGAGGGATCATCCGCAAAAGGCAGAACCCGAACAAAACCCACCCGAACCGGACGTGCAAGAAACCGAAACTGCCGATGATGGCCCGTCAGACACCGCAAAGCCTGAAAATATAGATATTGTCGAGGAAAACGCGCCGCCAACCGACAAAGAACCCATACAAAAATCAACCGTGGGAATGACTTCCCCGATTGGGATGATGCAAGCAAAGGCCCGGCCTGCCAAAAAACAAGAAACAATTCCGCAGGATGAGCCGCCGCAAGAAAAAGCAGTTGATGAAGCTCCGCCGGAAAGCGATGATGCCGCGCTTGATGATGCTCTGGCTGCCGCATTTAAAAATGAAGACTCCGAAACTCCTGAGAAGAAAACTAAAGAAAAGAGCAAACCGGAAACAAAGGTAACAGAGGAAACTTCTGCGCAGGATTCAGAAGATAAAAACGCTGCGGATAACACGCCAGAACCTCAGCCAGAACCTCAGGAAGAATCAGCCGATTCCGAATCTACCGCATCCTCTGATCATGTTGCCGACGATCTGACCATCATCAGCGGTATCGGTGATGTGATTCATGCCCGCCTCAATGATCTCGGCTTTACAACATTTGAGCAAATGGCTGACCTTAGCGAGCCACAAAAAGAAATGATTGAAGAAGTGCTTGATTTCAAGGGCCGCATTGATCGCGAACACTGGATAACCCAGGCACGGCATCAAAAGGCCATCAAGGAACTGGCCGCTTCTGATTGATCCGATAATCTGCTACCCTGCCGTTAACAACCGAAAGGGGTTAGCCATGACAAGCAATCCGGCACCGGGGTTTACCAGCCATCCGAAACACTCGATTGATATCCAATCCGGGCATTCTGTTGAAGTCAGCACCAATGGGATGACAATCGCCAGGTCGAATGCGGCGCTTCTGCTACGTGAAAACACCTATCAGCCGGTTGTTTATATTCCATTGCAAGATGTGTCGGCGAATTGCCTGTCAAAATCGGACCACACATCCTATTGCCCGTTCAAAGGCACGGCGAGTTACTGGAACATTGTTGTCGGGGATGAAACCATTGCCAATGCGGCATGGTCCTATGACCAGCCGTTTGATGAAATGGTCAAAATCAAGGGCTGTCTGGCGTTTTATCCGGACAAGGTCAAGATTGCTTAACTGGCAACAGAAACCCTGGGTAAACCCGTAACAATTCCCTGACGAATTACATCGTCATCATAGGCCTTGCGGGCAAAAACCTCCCGCACCATTGGTTCAAAATACTCAAGCGGCTCACTCTTATAGTCCGGGTCAAACGAGCTTTGGTCCCAGCGTTCGCAAAATTCAGCACAGGCATCAAAGCAGGGATGATCCTTAAATTGGTCTCGCGCATTACGGTCCCAGCCATAAT